>CAZTGQ010000045.1:0-5257 GCA_964613345.1 uncultured Acidaminococcales bacterium
AATACTACCACCGGTATGCACGCCAACAGGATCTAAGTTTTCCATGTTACATACAGTAATACAATTATTAGCTGCATCACGGAGAACCTCGAATTCAATTTCTTTCCAGCCTGCTACAGAACGTTCTATCAGAGCTTGTCCAATCAAGCTATAGGTCAAGCCTAAGTTCGTAATATCATCCAAGTCCTCATCGTTGTGAGCAATACCGCCTCCAGTACCACCTAAGGTATAGGCAGGGCGCACAATCAAGGGATAGCCAACCTTCCTAGCAAATTCCTTAGCAGCAGAAACAGTTTCTACAATAGCACTTTCAGGAATGGGCTGATGGAGCTTTTCCATGGTTTCCTTAAAGAGCTCACGATCCTCAGCCTTTTTAATACTTTCAATCTGAGTACCTAATAGCTCTACATGATACTTCTTTAGGATGCCTCTTTCATTAAGGTCCATGGCTAGGTTCAAACCCACCTGACCACCAAGAGTTGCTAAAAGAGAATCCGGATGCTCTTTTTGAATAACAGCTTCGATAAATTCTACAGTCAAGGGTTCTACATATACTCTGTCAGCAATATGAACATCTGTCATAATGGTAGCAGGATTACTGTTTACTAAAACAACCTCAAGACCCTCTTCTTTAAGAGAACGACATGCCTGGGTGCCGGCATAGTCAAATTCTGCAGCTTGGCCAATAATAATAGGACCGGAGCCGATTACGAGCACTTTTTTTATCTTGGAATTTTTCGGCATTTTAGCGGCCCCCCATCATTTTAATAAAACGCTTAAATAAATATTCATGACCACTGGGGCCAGGAGATGCCTCCGGATGATACTGTACCGTAAAGGTGGGGTGTTCTAAATAACGCACACCTTCAATAGTCCCGTCATTTAAGGAACGATTGGTAATCTCAATAGGCAGATCCTTAATAGAATCCTCATCCACCATGAAACCGTGGTTTTGTGAGGTAATGGTCACAATATTTTCCACATAATCCTTTACCGGTTGATTAATACCTCTGTGTCCAAAAAGCATTTTGGAAGTCTTAGCACCGTTGGCAATGGCCATAACCTGATGCCCCATACAAATACCAAAAATAGGCTTTTTGCCAATGAGCTTTTTTATATTAGCAATTTCAATTTGTAAATCCATAGGATCTCCGGGTCCATTGGACAAAAAGATGCCATCAGGATTAACTGCCAAAACCTCTTCCGCAGGTGTTTCTGCAGGGAAAACGGTTAACCGACATCCCTCCGCCACTAGACTACGCAAAATATTGCGTTTGATTCCATAATCCATAACTGCAACATGGTAGCCTTCTTCTCCCAGAGTATAAACCTCAGGCGTGGTAGATTTAGCCACCTGATCATGTACCTCCGGCGTAGCCAGAAGCTTTTGAATTTCTGCCTCAGACATATCCGCAGGTACTACTACGCCTTGAATAGTACCATAATTACGCAATTTTCTCGTCAAAGCACGAGTATCTACGCCAACTAAAATGGGAATCTCTAATCTCTCCAGGAAATCAGGGAGGGACTCTTCATTTCTCCAATTACTAGGTTCATCACAAAGCTCACTGATAATAAGTCCCTGATACCAGCATTTATCAGATTGATTAAAGAACTCACTGCAACCGTAATTGCCTATCAAGGGATAGGTGAAAACCACTATTTGATCGCAAAAAGAGGGATCCGTTAAGGTTTCTTGATAACCACTCATACCTGTGGTAAATACTACCTCACCAACTGCATTACGCTTACCTAGAAGCTCTCCTTCATATACGCTGCCATCCTTTAAGACTAATTTACCCTTTACTTTTTGCATACCACACCGTCTTTCATGACAAATTTACCGTCCACCATTGTGGCTACGGCTTTACCCTTGCAGGCCTTACCGTTAAAAGGAGTTACTTTCCCTCTGGTATAAAATTTCTTATTATCCACTGTCCACTGCTTTTCCAAATCCAAAATAGTTATGTCTGCATTTTTGCCCACCTGCAGAGTACCTGCATCGAGCTTAAAGAGCTTAGCAGGACTAGTGCTCATTTTATCCACTAACTCATTAATGGTGAAAAGCTTGGTATGATATAGCTCTGTTAGAACTACGCCTACGGATGTTTCTAGTCCACAGAAGCCGTTGGGGGCATAGCGGAATTCCACATCCTTTTCCTCAGGAGCGTGGGGAGAGTGATCCGTAACTATAGCATCAGCAGTACCATCCTTTAGCGCAGCTCTCACAGCTTCTACATCTGCTGCAGAACGCAGGGGCGGAGAAACCTTACAAGCAGTGCTATAATTGCTAACAGCTTCGTCAGTTAATGTCAAATGATGGACCGTTACCTCACAGGTAATGGGCACTCCCTCTGCCTTAGCTTGACGGATAATCTCCAACGCACCCTTGCTGGCTACATGAGCAATATGAATATGCGTACCGGTATATTTAGCGATAATGGCATCTCTGGCTACTGCAATATCCTCTGCGATAGAGGGAATACCGGGCACTCCGATGCGAGCAGAAACAGTTCCCTCATGCATAAAGCCCTCATGATTGAGTTCACTTTCAATATCATGACAAATTAAAACCTTGTCAAAGGCGCTCACATAGCGAGCAGCTAAGGTCATCACATGGGCGCTGTCCACATAAACACCGTCATCAGAAAAGGCCATAGCACCGCGCATAGCCATATCGCCCATTTCCGTCAGTTCCTTACCCTGTTCACCTTTAGTAATGGCTCCAATCACCTCTACATGAACATAGCCCTCTTCGGCAGCACGTTTTTTCACGCCGCTAACCAAAATAGAATTATCAATGATGGGCTTGGTATTAGGCATGCACGCTACTCTGGTAATACCACCGGCAGCAGCAGCCATAGTACCTGTGACCAAATCCTCCTTAGCCTCAAGACCTGGCTCACGTAAGTGAGTATGCACATCTATGAAACCGGGAGCTACTATAAGACCTGTAGCATCAAATACTTCATCTGCTTTATCATTTATTTTTTTATCTACTTGCAGGATTTTACCATCTTCTACCAAAACATCCAAAACTGCATCTATATTTTGACTGGGGTCCACTACTCGTCCGTTTTTAATTAGCGTTTTCAATTTGTTTGCCCCCCATCAAGGTTAAGAAGAGCAGTGCCATACGCACAGCAACACCGCTTTCCACCTGTTCTCTGATTACTGCTCTATCGCAGTAGGATACGTCCCAAGAAATTTCTAAGCCTCTGTTGGTTGGACCTGGATGCATAATTAAAGCATCACTTTTAACTAGCTTTAACCGCTCCTCGCCAATGCCATAAATACGAGCATATTCTCTGGTGGTAGGGAAAAGGCCCTTCTGCTGTCTTTCTAATTGAATACGCAGAATATCTACTACGTCCGCTCCCTCCAAAGCTTCCTCCACCCTTTTATGCACTGTAACGCCTAAGGATTCCACTTCATGGGGCATTAAGGTCATAGGTCCTGCCACATGAACATCTGCACCTAATTTAGTCCAGGCAGCAATATTACTGCGAGCTACTCTACTGAAAAGAATATCGCCGATAATAGCCATTTTAAGACCCTTAAAGCTTTTCTTGTGCTCTCTAATGGTGAACATATCTAATAGTCCTTGAGTAGGATGAGCATGAGCACCATCACCTGCATTAATAACAATGGGAGCTGCAATATCCGCAGCATATTTAGCTGCCCCCTCTATAGGGTGGCGCATTACAATGCCATCACAAAGCATGGCCTGCATGGTCAAAATAGTATCTCTTAAGCACTCTCCCTTAGCTACGCTGGAGCTGCTAGTGGTCATATTCACCACATCGGCGCCTAAATACTTGCCTGCTAATTCAAAGGAGGTTCTTGTTCTGGTGCTATTTTCATAAAAAAGATTAATAATGGACTTACCTCTTAAGGAAGGCACCTTCTTGATATCCCTGCTCATAATCTTCTTCATCTCTGTGGCCGTTTGCATAATGAGTTCATATTCATCCACAGTTAGGGATGCTAGGTCCAAAATGTCCCTGCCGGCTAAATTCGCCATTGCTTTCGCCATTGTACTTCCTCCTCTTTTAATTTATAAAAATAAAGCCTTCTCGTCCCAAGACAAGAAGGCTTCTAAATTCTTCCTAGATAAAAGTCCCTTTCTTAGTCTCACAGGACTAGATTAAAGGTGTATTCAACTGATGTAATTCTACCACCATCCCTAATTAATGTCAAATATAGATGATGATTTTTACGGTCATGTTTTGCATATTTATTCTAATATATACGGTGTTTTATGCATATATTATTTGTTTTCACTCGCTTTACCACCACCGCATGCAAAAAGGAGCTATTGTCTTCTTTCCACCTCAAGAGGTGAAAGAAAGCAAATAGCTCCTTTGCATATTTACAATATAAGATTATTTAGAGAAGTAACGAGCAAGTAGTCCATCAAAGCCTCTGCCGTGACGAGCTTCGTCCTTAGCCATTTCATGTACAGTGTCATGAATAGCATCTAGGTTCAATTGCTTAGCCAAGGTAGCGATTTCCTTCTTGCCTGCGCATGCACCTTGCTCAGCAGCAGCACGCAATTCCAAATTCTTCTTGGTGCTGGGAGTAACTACCTCGCCTAATAATTCAGCAAAACGAGCAGCATGATCAGCTTCTTCCAAGGCATAACGCTTAAATGCTTCGGCAATTTCAGGATAGCCTTCTCTATCAGCAACTCTAGACATAGCAATATAC
This sequence comes from uncultured Acidaminococcales bacterium, assembly GCA_964613345.1. GTDB lineage: Bacteria > Bacillota > Negativicutes > Acidaminococcales > Acidaminococcaceae > CAZTGQ01. The sequence goes on from CAZTGQ010000045.1 coordinate 4,711, forward strand.
ATACCAACCTCTGTACATTCGCCAGTAAAGTTTTGACGTAAGCCCTCTAAAATACGAGGATCAACATCCTTAGCCACACCTACTACATGCTCATCAACATATTCTTTCTTACCGTCAGCAGACATCTCTGCAAACTTATCTTTAGGAGCGCCACATTGAGGACACTTTTCAGGAGCTTCAGTACCTTCATAAACATAACCGCATACATTACAAATAAACTTTTTCATTAAACTCACCCTCCGCATTAAATATTATTGATTTGTAATAATTCATTGTAATTAAGAATTATTATGTTTTAAGTATAGCAGAGATAAAAGTTTTTTTCAACCCCTTAGGGCCAAATTATTTTACTTTTTTTATATCCAGTTCAAAGCTACGACTCCAGGGCAGGGTAAACTCCACAGGGCCAAAGGTATTAGGTTCAAAATAAGGGGTCATAAACTCTCTCATTTTCTTTGACAAAAGCTCTTCCGCCTGTTTTCTCTCTTCCGGCTTCAGAGAGCCATCCACCCAATGATGCGGATAAATTAACTGGGAACGCAGCTCC
>CAZTGQ010000045.1:5267-9681 GCA_964613345.1 uncultured Acidaminococcales bacterium
CCTGATAGGCCCACTCATCCATATATCTGGTAGCCATAAGGAAATTCTTGTCCACCTCTGTCAAATAAGGTCTAAGCATGGATTGACCAATAGCATAGCCCAAAGTATTACTACAGGTATTCCAGCCTGCATAAGCGCCCAATCTCCAGGCTAAAGGCACCTTCCTTTGGACAGGTCCAATTCCTGCTCTTGCCGGCATGTGAGAGCTTTGTCTGATTTTAGTAGCGAAAAGGCCCTTCACCAAGGCGTCATCAGAACCATTACCATAGGCTACATCCCCAACAGCTACATTCTTGCCCTCTTTGACATATTGCTCCACCTTTTGCAAAAATCTCTTATGACTGGGCTTTAAAACGCCATCATTTAATGGTCCTGCCGCCGAGGGTGTAGCTCCCTTTACCGGCGTGTTAACGGCTAAAACTATATCAGCTCTCTTAGCACTGGTCACAGGGAAACCTCCTGCTGCTAAAATATGCTGCCTCAGAGTATTTTTCACTGTGGTATCTTCATAAGAAGGAATAGTTTTCTCCCCCTGTCCCTCGGTGTAAAAGGGATAAACTAAAGGGGTAGTACCATGAATTTTATTCACCGCTCTATTTAAAAGAATGAGTCCTAATTGGTCAGCACCTACAAAGAAACGGATTTTGTACTCCGGTAAATCCGCCATAATTGCATCTATAGCTCTAGCATCTCTATGAGCATCAGAATGAACAGAGGTATCGTCCTTGCCTAAAAGAAAATAATCAAAGGCATTGCTCTTCACACCCTTTAATAAGGTTTTAGTAACCTCAACGTTTGTCCTTCTTCTGGTATAAAGATCCTCTTGATACTCTTTAGGAATAGTGCTCACTATCGTAGTGAGTTCTTGGGCTTCTTTTTTGTTAAGGCCACTCATTTCACTCTTATCCTTTAATTCTCCCATACGAAATATTTGGGGACCCCATTCCTTGTAATAAGCAGGCTCTACAGGAGCACTGCTAGCATGGGGTGAGCGCATAACGGTATGGTAAACATACAATCTTAGATAAGGAAATTCCTTTTTAAAATCCAGTAAACGCTTCGTTCTACTCTCAAGAACCTCTGGGGCCAGCTTATGCGTTCTGGAGGGCACCAAGCCACCGTAAATTAGACTGTCGCTGGAAACAATAGCATCCGTAGCCAAAAGTGCGTTATCCTTAAGCCACTGATACATTTTATCCGGCTCTCCCAACCGATTGTAGGATGCAATATATTCCTGAGGCGGAGTTTCCACGTCCCAGCCTGCGGCCTTTAAGCTATCCACCGCAAAGTGCAAGCTCACAGGTCTGTCATCAATGGGAATAAATAAAATCTTCTCCTTAGCCCCACCCACTTGAGGCAAAAAGCATAAACATAATGCTAAAACAGTAATGATTTTCTTTCCTATCATCATATATACACACCACCTTTGTCTTTAAGTATAGCATAAGACCAAGGTGGTGTGTATACGAAGTTTAACTCGACTACTTTAAGTATTTATTTAAAAATTATAGGTCATATTGAAAGAATAGTTCCAGTATCCACCACTTTCCATACCGATACCCATACGGCCAACATGAGCCGACCAGGAAACATTTTTATCAGGTTTATTTTGATAAGTTAAGCCTATGTTAGCCCAATTTCTACCACTATCTTGATGGAAAACAAGTGGTTCTAATCCATTGGAACCAAGAGCAGTATTCACATCCCCGGAAAACTCATGATTGCCCGTTAAATCAAGAGAGAAAAATTCCCTATCCTGATAATTAGTTCCTAGGGTAAGACCTATTTGTCCTAATACGCTTTGCCCTCCATTATTACGGACATTAATATAATCTTGAGTAGTGTACGCTCCCTCAAAGGTCTTAGCATAACCCACTTTAAAGAATGGTTCCACATACAATCCTTCATTGACAATATGGTTATACCCATATTTAGCGGTAAAAGCGATAGCCCTTTGTGCATATTCATCCTTCAAGCTTCCACCACTTTTGCGTTGGAAATTTAATTCGTGCTTTAACCTGCCACCGCGTAAAATCAAATCTGCAAAATGACCTTTTTCCCCTTGCCAAGCAGTATAAAGGCCAAAAGCGTAATTCTGATTTTCTCCCTTGCCTAGAGAATAGCTATCCGTCCCCTTGCCGTAGAGAAAAGCTCCGCCATAAATCCACTCCTCGTTATTTCTTTCGTCAAAGCCTACTACATAGGTAGTTTGCTGCTCTAACACCTTGTTAAGCTCTATTTTAGATGTGTTGATTTCCGCCCATAGTCCTAAGCCCTTGGCATTTTGTCTCACGTTATTAAGTCTGCGATTGAGTATCTCTCCACCATCACGCCATTGTGCCAAGGTTAATCCACCTAGAGTCCCTAAAACATTGCCGGTATGGCTAACACCAATAATATTTAGACCTTTTAAATACCAGCCCTCACTTTCCTGTTTCAAAATTGGCATATAGCTATAAGCACCAATTTCACTTTGTACTCCCTTCAGCTTTAAATCCTGAGAAGCTTTAACCACCAAAGCGGAGCCCATAATATTCTCGCCAAAATCAGCACTGTCATCAAAGTTGACTCTCAAGGTATTGTCCTTACTGTTCTTATTACTATTAACAACTATACAATCTGCCTTGTTATTAGCCAAGTCACTATTAATAACAAAATCCAAAGAACCGGTGAGACTATCAATATTCATCACCCGACCAACCGGAGTAGTATTCCCCTTCAGATCTGTTTGTCCTACCAAAAGCAGGCCTTTATTCTGAACCTCTAAATTTTCTATTAAATAAGCGGCAATTTCATGAGGCTCTCCCAAGCGGATAGTTCCTGTCGTCAAATTGACCTTGCTGCCTAAGGAGGCTCCGGCATCAAAAGAAATTGTTCCTCCCTTGATTTTCAATCCCTCTGCTTCAGCACCAAATTCCAAATGACTGCTGCCACCTTGATTAATAGTAATATCAGTGCCGCGACCGCCATTTTCTATTCTTTGCTGTCCGCCATTATTAATAGTGACCTTATTAGTTCTACCATTACTTTCAATAATTTGTCTGCCACCAGCATTAATGATTATTTCTTGAGCTTCGCCATTATTCTCAACGTACTGAGTTCCTCCTGTTAAAGTAACTATATTAGTACTACCACCGCCCTGGACTATTTGCTGACCACCGGCACTTATGATCATATTACTAGCACTACCACCGCTACTAATAACCTGTGTGCCACCAATAACCACAGTATTGCTAGTAGAACCGCCGGACATAACATGCTGCTGTCCTAGGGAATTTATTTGTGTATTTTTTTCTACACCACCTGCTCGGATATACTGCTTTCCCGCAGAATTAATAGTATTATTTAAAGCCGTTCCACCGGAATAAATAGTCTGCGTACCACCATTCACTACAGTAGTGCTAGCAACGCCATAGACTAGCTGATTACCATTTGAGCCTAGTGTTGTATCATCCACAGAACCTCCTAGCAAAACTCTTTGTTCTCCTTGGGCCCCCCAACCGGCAGAAACTGTAATGGTACCACTGGCATAACCACCGGAAGAAACAATTTGTCGACCCATGCGCCCAAGTGTAGTATCTGTAGCAACAGCATTAGCTTCAACATACTGTACACCATAGTAGGGTGTGCCAAAGCCATAGTAATAGCCTCCAGAAAATTCACAAGAAATAGCTGATCCACCACTTTCAATCCGCTGGACGGATTCAAGTCCAAAACTACCTTTTACCGCCGATCCTCTAACCGTTTGAGCAGCACCTTTATTAAACGAGCCAGCAATAGAGGTGCCCCCCTCTTCCACCGTTTCACCATTATAGGTTGCATTAGAATAATATCTTCCGCCTGATACTACTTGCCCAGAGGAGATTGTCAGTGCCGCTTCAGCTGTAGAAAACACCAATTTATCTACACAATCTATGGCTTGAAAGCAAGCAGCTGTAAAACTATCTGCAGGGGCATGAGCCTCTTTCCTTGCCGCAGGAAGGCCATTCTCATTACTTCTAAGATACGCTCCTTCATCTAGAGAAAAAGAAAACATTCCATTAAAGCATTGTGCGCCCATAATTAAACCAGTCATAATTTTTTGTGCTTTAAGATTTTTCTTCATCATGATAGCTCCTTTTTTCTACTTACTAATTTTAAAACTATCATATTATATTCCTGCCTTTTTGACATCAGCACATGGTTGTATTTATTCGACGTTTTAATTTTACTAATACTAAAGTCATAAGACTAAAGTATTATTTTCGTTTTATTAAATAGCAAATACATGCTGGTAAGGATTATCAAAGTGACTGAGCATTTTAGAAAAAAATTATGCCCATGGAAAAACGGTCACACAAGCATGTGTGGCCGTTTTTCCATGGGCTATTTTAGGTATTAACCCTGTCTACTGGACAGAATCTAGTTGATCTCT
>CAZTGQ010000046.1:0-2192 GCA_964613345.1 uncultured Acidaminococcales bacterium
TATTCAATCCTTGACGGGATAATTCCGCCAGCTCCTCCACCTTGGCATTATCCACCAAGGTTTTATTGGCCCTAAGCTCTTTTAAAATAACCGTACTTTCCCGTCTGGCATTTCTATACAGCTCATCTGCTGCTTCTCTGGCCTTGCGGAGAATTTCATTTCTTCTTTTCTCCAAATCCTGCTTTTGCTTAGCCAAAACATTCCGCAACTGCTGCGCTTCATACTGCAAATTCTCTATTTCTCTATTCTTACTTTCGTACTGCCGTCTTTCTCCCTCTAGGTTTTGCAGTACATTTTCCATATTGGCATGCTCCGCACCAATGAGAGCTTGGGCCTGAGCTAAAATTTCCTCGGACAAGCCTAAACGCTGACTAATGTAGAACGCATTACTACTACCTGGTACACCCATTAAAAGTCTATAGGTAGGTCTTAAGGTTGCAGGATCAAATTCCACGCTGGCATTTTCCATACCCTGATGCTCAAAGGCAAAGGACTTAAGCTCACTATAGTGAGTAGTCACGATGGTTAAAACCCTCTTGCTGTATAAATACTCCAGCATGGACATGGCTAAGGCCGCTCCTTCAGAGGGATCCGTGCCTACACAGATTTCATCCACCAGCACCAGCTCTCCCTCCTGCACCTCTTTTAAAATGGACACCATATTAGTCATGTGTCCGGAGAAGGTAGAAAGGCTTTGCTCAATGCTCTGCTCATCACCAATATCCGCATAAACGCCGGTAAACACGGGCAATTTCGCCGCCTGAGCCGGTACATAAAGACCGGCCTGTGCCATTAGAGCAAAAAGCCCCACCGTTTTTAAGGCTACTGTTTTACCGCCTGTATTAGGACCGGTAATAAGTAGGGTGGTAAATTTATCTCCCAACTGCAAATCTAAGGGTACTGCCAGCTCCTGATCTAAGAGAGGGTGCTTACCGGCCACAATATCCACCACCGGATTTAAAACCAACATGGGCCTAGTAGCAGCTAGCTTAGTAGCATAAGAGGCCTTAGCCCCTATTAAATCAAGCTGTGCCACTAAGGCTAGCGAGCTTTCCAGCCCCTCACCTAAAGCTCCTACTGTTTCTGAGAGGGTGCGGAGAATTCTTTCCACCTCTGCCGCTTCCTCTAATACATATTTTTTTATATCGTTATTTAAATTAACTACGGCCATTGGTTCGATAAATAAGGTAGCACCACTGGCAGATTGATCATGGACTAAGCCGGGAAAGTTAAATTTATATTCCTGTTTCACCGGAATTACATAGCGTTCTTCACGCATAGTTACTAATTGGTCCTGAAAATATTTCTGATTGGCTGGGTCATGCAAAATGCTGTCCAGCTTTTCCTTAACTCTCTTTTTTGCAATGTAGATACCAGTTCTAAGGCCGGAAAGCTTAGTAGAGGCACTGTCCTTAATTTCTCCCTTATCAGAAATAGCACTGTTTAACTGCTTTTCCAAACGAGAAAAATCCTGCAGGTCCTCTCCATACTTTTCTAAAGCCGGAGCCTCCTGCCTGTTTTCTTCTAAAAACCGTTTCACACTACTCATAGCTCTGGCAGCGTTCCCCACGGCCACTAGCTCTTCCAAATCTAAAAGAGAGCCTACCTTAGCCCTTTTAACGGCAGGAGTAATATCGCTAAGACCACCCAAGGGCAATCTCTTTCCCTCTGACTGGAGCAGCAGCATTTGAGCAGTTTCTTCCTGCAGCTCTTTAACCTGACTAAAAACAGTGGAGCTTTTCAGCTCCAAGGCTAAATTTTTGCCTAAAGAGGTAGCCGCCTGCTCCCCTAAAGCCTGTTTAATTTTTTCAAATTCTAATGTTTTTACAGCAAACCTTCCCATTATAAAACTCCTCTAAAATAATGTCCTCTAGTGGTGCCTTGAGGATTATCTTCTACACTGGTCTCTCCGTCCAAAACCTGACGATACAAGGACACAGTAGCACCTAAAGCTAATACGTCACTATTTCTGCCATCAATGCGCAATCTTTTCACACCAAGCTTTTCCATGTTTTTAATGTTGGTAACCATGGACAAGCTGTGACTGTTAAGGATGTGCATTCTCCCATATTGGTCATGCTTTAAGGGGAATTTTTCCTTCTTCCTATCCTCCAAAAACGTTTCCTTACGGCAATGCCAAGAACATTTTTGTTTCTCTAAATCTCCAGACTTTAGATGAAAATAATCAAGTC
>CAZTGQ010000046.1:2202-9308 GCA_964613345.1 uncultured Acidaminococcales bacterium
ATCTCCCAAAAAGCTTCCTTCCACACAATACTTAGAAACCATCATTTCTATAGGCCCATCCACCAAGCATTCTAAAGGAAGAGGAGACTTCTCCACTAAGGCACCTACCTGTTTTAAGGTTAATTCCGGAGATAAGGTCATACCTACACCGCCCTGCTCCTGCCAAAAGGTTAGAGCCTGACTATTATAAGCATTGAGGCCAAAATCTCCCCACACCGGTATATTAGTTGCTGCTGCCATGAGCCACAAGCCATTATTAGCAACTAAAAAGAAGTCCGGCTTTTCCTCAGCCCAAAGAGCAAGCTGCTCCTTAAAATAGGCCAGCTGTCCTTCCTCCACAATTCTGGGAGTAGCAATACCCCAGAGCTTACCACGACTCTTAGCTTTAGCCCCCAAAGCAGCAATATCTGCATTTTTTAAAAGTGGCAGCGTAAAGCTATCTCCACCTATAATAAGCACGTCTGCTCCCTCTGCCAAGGCTCTTTCTCCCTTAGCCAGGGTATCCACCTGGACTGCTAATTGACTATGCTTATTTAAAGTATGATTGCTGGGCAAATAAAGACTGCCTTTTTGCCAACTGACCTTTTTCCTCACAGGGCCAATGCTAGTGAGTCTAGCCACTATTAATTCTTCTGTGGCCTTACGTCTGGCTTCGTTAATTTCGCTAAGGGGAACCATCAGTCCCTCATCTATATCTAGGTGAAGCTGCTCTAAAGCAAATTCCGTAGTACCTAAACGAGCCAACTGCTTTAAAATAGTCTCCTCAGAAAGAGCATGTTTTCTGGCCACCTCCGCTAGGAAGGCAGTTTCTCCCCTGCCTACGTTACCATCTGCATCCTGTAATTCTACCTTGAGACCTTCTCCTAGGTAAGCAGAAACAGTGGCTTTTACCGGCAAACGCTTTTTATGATGCTCCCCGTAAAAGCCTTCGGCGTAAGCCATCAACTGAGCGTCATTAGTACGGAAAACTCTATCATTTAAACGCACACCCAGAGGCACAGAAATTTCAGCCTTAGCTCCCTTAGGTGCCATCTCCACGCTTTGGCCCTCCACAACTATTTCCTTTAAAACAGTACCTACTCTACCGCCTACAGTGACCCAAAATTCTAGTCCATCTTCCAAATGCAGGTCTCTATCTAGCTTCACCACGGCCTTATTTTCAGCCTTTTTAAGCTCCACTACTCTGCCGATAAGTACGCCCCTATTATTAGGACGACGATCACTCATCATTTTTCTGCCGGGAACCCTTTCCAAATAGGCAGTGGTAAAATCTCGATTAAAAATCTGTTCAATATTCAAACGATCCTCTGCACTAACGGTATAGCCACCTGCAAAATAGCTATCTATGGCACGACGATAAATATCCGTCACTACCGCCACATATTCAGGTCTCTTCATTCTACCCTCAATTTTAAAAGAAACAACTCCTGCCTCCAGAAGCTCCGGCCATATATCCAAGGGATTCATATCCCTTGGGCTTCAAAGATCCTGTCCGGCCTCCTCCTTCTCCAGAAGATTTGCTCCCTCCTTATCCACTAAGGTGTAGGGCAAACGACAGGGCTGAGCGCATCTTCCTCTGTTACCACTGCGCCCACCAATAAGACTGCTCATGAGACATTGACCGGAATAGCATACGCACAATGCGCCATGAATAAAGCCCTCTATTTCAATAGGGCCTTTATCACAAATGGTTTTCATATCCTTCAAGGTAGTTTCTCTCGCTACCACTGCTCTTTCCATTCCGCTCCGGGCAGCGAAGGCTACCCCCTGAGAATTAGTAATGGTCATTTGAGTACTGGCATGGAGAGGAAGCTTAGGCACAAGCTCCTGGGCCAGTCTAATTACGCCCATATCTTGGACAATAATGCCATCCACACCGCTATTATATAAAAAGACCAAATACTCTCCTAAAGCTTCCATTTCACTATCATCTACCAAGGTATTAACCGTAACGTATATTTTTACTTTATGTAAATGAGCAAAAATAACAGCCTTGGGTAAAACCTCGGGACCAAAATTTTCCGCATACTGCCTAGCGCCAAAAGCTGTTCCGCCAAAATAAACTGCATTGGCTCCTGCATAAACAGCAGCCTCTAAAGCCTCATAAGTACCTGCAGGTGCTAAAAGCTCAATTTTATCCTTATCCATATGACCCTCCCCTAAAACTCTAACACTATATTATAACATAGTTAAATACCAAAAGTACTTATTTCCTATTTTGTCATATATAAAGGACCTCCCTGCTAACCAATTGTCCAAGAACAACGGTTAAGCCTGGGAGGTCCATTAAACTACTTAACAATAAAATGATAATTTTTGCTGCGTAGGGGATTATGCTCCCACGCACGTTCGTAAACTAAGGGGAGAGTATATTTTCCCGGCTGAGCAAAGCTGAAAAATAAAATAGTCGTACCGGGAGAGCCAGCCATTTGAGTGTCATTTCTGGAGGGAAGATAGAAGGAATTACCCATAGTAACCAACCCCACAATAGAATCCTTATTGGCAATCTGCCAATCAAAGCCAGTAGTAGGATTGGAGCTTAAATATAAAGCTACCAATTCCCCTGGACGCAAAAGCAAGGTCTTATTTTCTGCCCCTTCTGTTAATTTATAACTGGTGATGTAGCGTGCTCCTTCTGCAATATTCACAGACTTGAGCAAACTGCTATAAGGAATGCTTTCATTATAGGGTCCGTATTTATCGGTTGCACGTAATAAACCGGTCTCGGCGAAAACATATTCCTGTGTGCCTACCACCTGATTATAATTATCATTGAGGTAGAATAAATCCTTACTTACTACTTCCTTACCGGTGGTATTATCGATATTGACACCCTGATATACTGTAGAATTACCTACCGCCTTTAGCACCACACTAAACATGGTAGGACGATTAAGCGTAATATCATAGGATAAAGTAGCATTACCACCGGCACGCTTTGCTAAATCGTTAGCAGCACTATGGAGAATGCTGTTAATGTTTTTTTGCAAGGGTAGTGCGTTTAGTCCATCCACTGTAGGTATCATTCCCCTTCTACCGCCACCGCTGATTTCCTCACCGACAATAGTAGTATGGCCAAAGGCAAAAGCCTCTAAGGACAGGGACAAGAGCAGAGCACATAAACATAATATTTTTTTCATGGGTTTCCTCCTAAATAACGATATCCCGGAGTAACGAAGGTCTCCAGTACCTCAGGTCTGCTTTTCACGTGGGAATCCTGTTCCCGTATAATTTCAGATCCGGCTACTATTATACCATAAATTCTACTACCCCGTCCTAAGACAATTTTGTTCTGAGCATACAAAAAAGCTTGGGCTAAGCGTACATTAGGCTCCACATAAATATTGCCACCGGCTAAAAGCCAGACTTTGCCGGTGAAAGTGGAGGCTTGTCCCAGATAAATATCATTACTAGTGCAAAGCACTCCATCCCCTGCCAAAGTAATACCTTCACCAAACCTGCAGGGCTTCGCATTATATACATAAAGTCGTCCATTCCAGCCCTGCTCCAAGGAGCTTTTAGAACAGGGTGATCTAGCCAACAAATATTTACTGTATTCTTGCCAAGCCAAAGGAGGAAATACCTTACTGCCCTCAGACAGACCGGTTTCCCTAGCAGATAAATAAACAGGATGACTTTTTCTCCCGGGAGGCCTCAGTAGTAATTTCTCTAAGAGCCAACAGCCCTTATCCCACTTTAGTTCCACAGCACGTCTGGTAATCTGTCCACTGGTGCTTTGCGTAAGCACTAATTTAGTTGCTACATTCTTATAGCCGGGATAAAAATCAAGGCTGGGCAACTCATAAGTGCCAGGAGCTAAAGGAGGCTCTAGGGCATCCACCGCCTTAGTTAAAGCAAGACCCAACCGCAGGTTTCTTCTACATTGAAGAAATTCCTGCTGTCCAAAGATCTCTTCCTCTACCAAGCAGAGCAGCATGCGAACCAGTCCGGAGGTTAGTAGGAGAAAAACTATAACTGGAAAAAGAATAAACCCTTCTTTATGCCTTTGCATCTACTACTCCATTTAATAATCTAATATATTTCCTGGTGCTATGCTGTCTACCGGAGCAAATTTCCTCCAATACCAAGGTCAATATTATGCCGTCTTTTTCCACCGGCTCAGCTTGAAAGCTCAGAATCTGAATGTCAGGTGGAGAAAGAGGGTTCACACCCTTTTTCTTTCCTGCTGCTTTGGTTTCCTGATACAAGCCTAGCCAATTTGTCCCGGTGTAGGGCCTACAGTAGTAGGTCCTTTTCTTATGTGCTACTAAAAGCATAGCCTCTAAAATGCTATTGCCCTGTTCACCTGTAGAAATTATTTATTTCTTGGTATGATAGCTGAGCTCCTGCTCCAAGCGTGCTACAACGAGCCTCTCATTGCGTTGAAGATTAATCTCTCCTTCAATTTTCGGATAGAATTCCAGCATTTGCAAAAAAGGCTTATACAGATTTGCTACTAGCATTAAGACCAGTAATAAAACAATATTTAACTCCAGTAGCAAAAAGCCTTGGGATTTATTCATAGGAAAACAGATTATAGACCGGCTCTTTTTCTCCGGCATAGTAGATTCTAAGCTCTACAAGCTTTAGCCTAGAATCCGGTAAAACAAATCTTTCCCGCTTTTCCCAGGAAAAGTCAGCCTTATGTCCGGAAAAATTTTGGGCACGTGACTCTTCTTTAATTTGTTTTTCTGCTATTTCAACCGCTTCACCTCTTATTTTATGTCTAACCATGAGCTGAAGAGAGGTCATATAGCAACACCCTATAGTTATACTTACGGCTAAAAAGATGCCTATGCCTATTAACATTTCCAATAAAAGAAATCCTTTTTTCATATACTCCTACCCCTTATTATACGACCTGTTACAGGCTGTACTCGTACCATGAGAGCAGGGATTTTCTTTTGAGGGGCAACTAAGAAAAATTCTTCACCTGAGCAATTTCCCCAGAGTCCATTGGGCACAAATTCCTGCGTGCCCAAGAGCTTTAGACTCATGAAGCCACATTTAGTGTAGTGAAATCCTCTAAAAGTATATAAACCCTGTTTATTACTGTAACCAGTACTCTGTTGGCACAAAAACAAGCCTCTGTGCTGTAATTCATAGCCATTATAGATGCCTAACCCGGTGATACGTCCAGCCAATAAATGACCTGCTGCACCTAAGCTTTGGATCTGGAAGGATTTAGTAATGCCTAAAAGTAAAGTTGATAAGCCCAGTATAAGGCACATAATTCCGGCTATGCAGCTTGTTGTCTCAATGAGAGAAGACCCCCTGGAGAATTCCTTTTTAAGCATGGATCTGTGCAGGAAGAATAAAACTTGTCCGAGCTCCATGAGTAGCAATACCTTTGCTGCTGTCATAAAGAATATTACCATAATCAGCTTGGGGAATTAGTTTTTCCTCTATGAGCTCTTTTAAGCCTTCAGGATAGTGTCCATGCTCCAGTCTGTAAATCTGAGCAGCACTATTTATCATTGTTATTGCAGTTTTTTGTTTAGTGGTTTCTGACCTATCTAGGGCTGTTTGAATATTAGGTAGTAGGGCTGCCACTAAAACTCCTATAATGGCCATAACGGCAATTATTTCCATGAGGGTAAAGCCCTTAAGTCTGTCGCTAGGGTTGGTTTGCTTGCGCGAGAAAATAAACCACATTGTTCATCACCTTCTAGTCGTAGTCAGGAAGCTTAGTCATCAGACTATACACCGGTGATAGCAGAAAATAAATCATTCCCCCAACAAAAACCGCTAGCAAGACCAATAAAAGAGGTTCTAATAATATTTTCACCTGAGTAAATCTCTCTAGTAAGGCCTTTTCTAAAATTTGTCCGGCCTCCTCCAGCATCTCTGCCAGTGTTCCATTTTCCTCGCCTAGACCAATTAGCTCATTTGTCTCAGGACTGAAAATTCCCGGATATCTAGAAATAGCTTTGCTAAAGGACATGCCTCGAAGTACCCCTTCTTGGATACCTGAATATAGCTCTGTCAATTCCCCTAAGGGCAAGGTTTTGCCCACTAGCTTTAAGGCTTGGACTAGGGTAATACCCCCTGCCAGGAGAACTGCCAGTAAATGACAGGCTCTCCCTTCCCAGATGAGGAGATACCACTTCCTGCATTGGGAATTTCCTAGCAAAAAGGATATGAAATTTTTTCTTGCTCTATAAGCGCCCAGCCAAAGGCTACAAAGGAACATAGTGACCAGAAGATAATGCCTCCGCACCAAAAGAACCATTGAGGAGATGCACACTATAAATTGACCTGGTTCTAAATGAAGGGCTGCATATAATTCTAAAAAAACGGGCAGGACTGCAAATAAGAAATAGCTTAAGGTGCATAATCCGCTGAGAAGAACCACCGCCGGATATAAGGCGGCATTTAAAAGGAGTTGCCGCCATTTTCTTTCCCTACGATAATACTCTGCTAGTTCTCCCAGAACAAAGGATAGCTTACCGCTATATTCCCCTGCCTCAATTAGTTGAACACATAAAGGAGAAAAATGCTTAGGCAGCTTACGTATAGCTAGGGAAAAGGACAGACCGGTTTCTAAATCAGAGTGTACGATACCAGCTATCTTAGCCATAGTTTTGCTGCCATGGAGCATTAATAAATCAAGAGCCCTTAGTATATTAATACCACTGGCCAAAAGTCCTCCAAGCTGTCCAAAAAATCTTTGTTTTTCCTCTAAGCTCAAGATTGTGGTCCATTTTATTTTTCGCCTCCACCAAGAGGTCTCTTCCGATTTTATACCGGTAACATAACCATATTTTTCTTGAACAAAGACAGCTACCTCTCGAGAATTTCTTGCCCTCAGTACACCTGTAACCAGCTTACCCTGACGAGTTCTGGCCTTCCATTTGTAAACCTGCAAGAGCTCTCACCTGCTTCACCAGTGAATTAATCTTCATACCTTCCAGCGTAAATCACTTTACTTCTAGACATGTCCTTTATTCCGCTTGGGCTTAGCATCTCCTTTCCTGCGTGGGCAATCAGTCATAAACGGGTCTTTTTTCTACATTATTGGAAAATAAAAATTCCCTGTGTACGCCGTTGTACACAGGGAAGCAAACTATAACCTATTCTTTTTTGGTTCTATAATAAATGTTGGG
>CAZTGQ010000047.1:0-3542 GCA_964613345.1 uncultured Acidaminococcales bacterium
CTGCTCCTTAGGGCGTAAATGGCGGGTAATTCTAAAACCAAATCAGCCCCGCCGGCTAGAGCTAGCTGAGAACGCTGCCATTTATCCAGACAGGCAATGTCACCTCTTTGCGTAAAATTACCACTCATAACTGCTACTACGCCTCTAGCTTGCACTTTATCCTTGGCGGCACTAATTTGATAAGCATGTCCTAGGTGAAAGGGATTGTATTCTGCCACAACACCTAAAATATTTTCTTGGCTCATAAAGCACCTTCTTCAAAAAATTATTTTACAATTTAGTAAATATTTGTTAATATATTACAGTATAACATTATCAGAGTCACTTTGTGACCGGTATTTTAATTTAGGAGGCAATTTTATGAAGATTTTGGTTGTAAATTGTGGAAGCTCTTCCATTAAGTATCAAGTAATCGACATGAGCGATGAGTCCGTTATCGCTAAAGGTCTTGTTGAGCGTATTGGCATTGAAGGTTCTTTGCTGACTCACACTCCGGAGGGCAAGGAGAAGGTTAAAATTACCGGTGATATTCCCGATCACGTTGTAGGTGTACAAAAGGTTTTGGATGCCTTGGTAAACCCAGAATATGGTGTGTTCAAATCTCTTGAGGAATTGGATGCTGTGGGCCACAGAGTGGTGCATGGCGGTGAAATATATAGCGAATCAGTTTTGATTGGCGAAAAGGAAATTAAGGTTTTTGAAGAGCTAAGTGATATGGCTCCTCTTCACAATCCACCTAACATTGCCGGTATTCGTGCTTGTCAAGAATTAATGCCCAATGTACCTCAGGTAGCTGTTTTTGATACTGCCTTCCATCAAACTATGCCTGCAGAAGCTTATATGTATGGTATTAAATATGAAGATTACAAAAAGTATGGTGTACGCCGTTATGGCTTCCATGGTACCTCTCATAAATATGTATCTGAAAGAGCAGCAGCAATGCTGGGTAAGCCTTTAGATCAATTACGCACTATTACCTGTCACCTAGGTAATGGCTCCAGCGTAACTGCTGTTATGAATGGTAAGTCCGTAGATACCTCTATGGGTTATACTCCTTTAGCAGGTGTTTTAATGGGTACTCGTACAGGTGATATTGATCCTGCTATTGTTCCTGTTTTAGCTACTAAAAAGGGCTTGGATAATGTAGGTATTGATAAATATTTAAATAAAGAATGTGGCGTACTTGGTGTTTCCGGCATTTCCAGTGACTTCCGTGATTTGGAAAATGCTGAAAAAGAAGGAAATGAAAGAGCAAAGCTTGCTTTAGATATGTTCTGCTATCAAGTTAGGAAGCTAATTGGTTCCTATGCTGCTGCTATGGGCGGTGTGGATGATATTGTGTTTACTGCCGGTGTAGGTGAAAATGATATCGGTACCCGTGCTAAAATTTGTGCAGGTCTAGAATTCTTAGGTGTGAAGATTGACGCTACTCGCAATGATGTACGTGGTAAAGAAACTGTTATCAGTGCAGAAGACTCTAAGGTTAAGGTTTTACTCATTCCTACTAATGAGGAGCTTGCCATTGCTAGAGACACCGATAAAATTGCTAAGGCTGCCAAGAAATAAGTTTCAAGTAGTTTTACTTGACAAAGACTTAAACCATGGCTATAATGTAACGGTTGGTGCAATATGCTGAAAATAAATGTTGCAGAAATTAAAAAGAACTTGGTAGGCGAGAAATCATTTTCCTTCTCCTTAAGCTCTAAGGAGCTAGGTCTTTCAAAGGAAGAGCTGGCTTTAGTGGGTATGGTAGAGGTTAACGGTCAAATTAGTAACGGCGGAGATGTACTCTTATTAAAGGCAGCTCTGTCAGCGGTGGTGCACAGACAATGTGCTCGTTGCTTAAAGGAATTTGACGGGAGCTTGACCACTGTGGTAGAAGAACGTTATTACCCTGTCACGGCGGAAGGCTTGTCTGAGGATGCTTTGACCTATCAGTTTGATGTAGTTGACATTACGGAAGCTTTGCGAGAAGGTCTTTTATTGGCTGAACCCTTAAAGGTCTTGTGCAAAGCTGATTGTAAGGGTATATGCCCTAAATGTGGGGCGGATAGAAATGTCAGGGAGTGTTCCTGCACCGTAGGAACAGTTGATCCCAGGCTAAGCGCCCTGGAAGCATTGCTAAACAAATAAGATTGCTAGTTACTAGGAGGTGTAGTGAGAAATGGCAGTACCAAAGAGAAAAATGTCTAAGGCTCGTCGTGATTCCCGTCGTGCTAATTGGAAGTTGGCTGCTCCTGGTTTAGTGGATTGTCCTCAATGCCATGAGCCAAAGAAGCCTCATCATGTTTGCCCAGAATGCGGTTACTATGATGGTAAAGAAGTTGTAAAGAAAGACGCAGAATAAAAAATAGCTCCTCTTTGTGAGGAGCTTTTTTTTGACCTTTTTTGGGGCTCCTTGGTTCTGCCCAAGGGCGTTGTTCATAGAAATTTCACTTGCATTTATAGGCATAAGACTTTATAATATATACAGATATTAAGACTTGGTACTAAAAGGTGAAGCCATGAGCGCAATGACAAAGAAAAAAGCCCGTCAAGAAAGGCTACAACAAGAACTGGAAAAAAATCCCTTCTTAACTGATGAGCATTTAGCTGATATACTAGAGGTTAGTATACAAACTATTCGCTTAGATCGGTTAGCCTTAGGCATTCCTGAATTACGGGAAAGAACTAAGCATATGGCTATAGAGGCTCAGGATAAGCTTCAAGCTATTGCCAGTGAGGATATTGTAGGCCAGCTGATTGATTTAGAGGTTGGTGCGTCCGGGATTTCCATGATGCAGGTGACACCGGAAATGGTTTTGGCTAAAACCGGTGTGGCTAGAGGACATTTTATGTTTGCTCAAGCCAATTCCTTGGCTTTGGCAGTGATTGATGCGCCGGCGGCTTTAACCGGGGTGGCTAATGTGAAATATAAGGTTCCTGTTTATAGTGGCGCAACCCTAGTGGCTCGCGCTGAAGTTGTGCGTAAGCAGGAGGATAAATATACTATTTGGGTGAAGGTGCGGAACAACAATCGGGAGGTCTTTAGGGCTAAATTCCTTATTGTATCCTTACCGGAGGAGGGGCAGGAAGCTCATGAAAATCGCAATTGATGTGATGGGCACAGACTATGGCCCAGGAGAAATAATTAAAGGCGCTGTTCAGGCAGTTGAGGAATATGGCTGTCAGGTGGTGCTTGTAGGTAATGCTGAACAAATCCAAGAACATTTAAAAGAATATAAACAGGAAAATAATAATTTAATTTCCTTGAAAAATGCTACGGAAGTTATTGAAATGAAGGATCATCCGGGCATCAGCGTGCGCAAGAAAAAGGATGCTTCTATTGTAGTGGCAACCAGACTGTTGAAGGAAGGCTCCTGCGATGCTCTTGTTTCTGCCGGCTCCACAGGAGCGGCAGTGGCTTCTGCTCTTTTGGGCTTGGGAAGAATTCAAGGTATTGATCGTCCCTCCATTGCTACAACTATTCCTAATAAAGCTGAGGCAACGGTTCTTCTTGACTCCGGGGCTATGGTGGATGCCAAACCGGAGCAATTGGTACA
>CAZTGQ010000047.1:3552-4762 GCA_964613345.1 uncultured Acidaminococcales bacterium
GCCATTATGGGATCCATTTATGCAGAGCTTATTTTAGGCAAGGATAATCCTAAGGTAGGACTCTTAAATATTGGCGAAGAAGAAACTAAAGGTAATGAGCAGGATCTTGCTACTTATCCTCTTTTACAAAAGGAACAGCACATTAATTTTATAGGTAATGTAGAGGGCCGGGATATTACCAGTGGTACAGTTGATGTAGTAGTTTGTGATGGCTTTGTAGGTAACGTGGTTTTAAAAACCTTAGAGGGCCTAGCAGTAACTATGATGGATTTATTAAAGGATTTAGTTTATCATACAGGCTTTATGACCAAGCTTGGAGCTTTTCTCATGAAACCGGCTCTACATAAGCTGGGCAAGCGCTTGGATGCTGCTGAATATGGTGGAGCACTGCTTTTGGGAGTTAAGGCGCCCTTTATTATTTGTCATGGCAGCTCTAAGGCTAAATCTATTAAGAATGCTGTACGGGTAGCTATTGATTTGACCCAGAAGGATATTGTAGGACGTATTGGTCGGGAAATTGCCCGAGACGAAGAAAATTAATGTCTCTTTAGGAGGATGAATGAATGAGCATTTCAATTGGTATTTTAGGCGTTGGTAGTTATTTGCCGGAAAAGAATATGACTAACGCTGATATGGAAAAAATTGTAGATACTACTGATGAGTGGATTGTAGAGAGAACCGGTATTAGAAACAGACGTATTGCTGCCCCTGAGCAAGCAACCTCTGATCTATCCTTGCTTGCAGCTCAAAGAGCTTTGGCTGATGCTAATATTAGTGCTGAGGAATTGGATCTTATTATTGTGGCTACGGCTTCTCCTGATCATGCCTTTCCTTCCACCGCTTGTCTTGTGCAGGATGCCTTAGGCGCATCCCATGCAGCAGCCTTTGATTTAAGTGCCGGCTGCAGCGGTTTCGTTTACGGCTATTGTGTAGCTAGTCAAATGCTGCAGACGGGTATTTACAAGAAAGCTTTGATTATTGGAGCTGAAACCCTGTCTAGAATCCTTGACTTTACCGATAGAAATACCTGCGTGCTTTTTGGTGATGGTGCCGGTGCTGCTGTTATTGGTCAAGTAGAAGACGGTTATGGCCTTTTAGGCATGGATATGGGCTCCGATGGTAGTGGCGGCAAGCATTTGCTCCAGCCTGCCGGTGGCATCAGACGTCCTGCCAGTCATGAAACTATTGAGGAGCATGGTCATTTCATTCA
>CAZTGQ010000047.1:4772-6771 GCA_964613345.1 uncultured Acidaminococcales bacterium
CATGAATGGTAAAGAAGTATTTAAGTTTGCGGTGAGGGTCATGGGTAAGACCTGTCTTCAATCCTTAGCTAATGCAGGACTTACTTTAGAGGATTTAGATTTATTAATTCCCCATCAAGCTAATATTAGAATTATTGACAGCGCAGCTCATAGACTGAAAATGTCTAAGGACAGAATGTGGATTAATGTGGATAAATATGGCAATACCTCCGCTGCTTGTATTCCTATTTGCTTAGATGAGGCAGTAAAAGCAGGCAGAATTAAAAAAGGTGATGTTATTCAAGTAGTCGCTTTTGGCGCAGGCTTGACCTGGGCTTCTGCAGTAATAAAATGGGCTAAATAATGGCACTTTAGAAAAGAAAGGATGTTACCACATGAGTAAAATTGCTTTTGTTTTTCCCGGACAGGGATCTCAAACTGTAGGCATGATGAAGGAATTTTATGATACCTATGGATCAGTAAAAAATGTTTTTAAAGAGGCTGATGAAGCTTTGGGCTTTTCTCTTTCTGGGATGTGCTTTAATGGTCCAGATGATCAATTAAGACTTACTTATAATACTCAGCCGGCTATTTTGACCTGTAGTATTGCTGCTCTTAAGGTCTTAGAAGAACATGACTTGAAGCCTGACGTGGCTGCAGGACATAGCTTAGGAGAATATTCTGCTTTGGTAGCAGCAGGGGCTTTAAGCTTTGCTGATGCAGTAAGAACTGTACGTAAAAGAGGCCAATTTATGCAGGAAGCCGTTCCTGTAGGTGAAGGAGCCATGGCTGCTATAATTGCCCTGGAAACCGAGAAAATTGTTGCTATTTGTGCTGAAATTACTAAAATAGTTGGTAAGCCGGTTGAGGCTGTTAATTTTAACTGTCCTGGACAGGTTGTTATTGCTGGAGCTACTGAAGCTGTGCAAAAGGCTGCGGAAGAGCTTAAAGCAGCAGGCGCTAAGCGTGCTATTATGCTTCCTGTGAGCGCACCCTTCCATAGCACTCTAATGCAGCCGGCAGCAGAGCGTTTGGCTCAGGAGCTAAAAAAGGTAACCTTTAGTGATGCTAGTATTCCGGTTTATGCCAATGTTACTGCTAAGCCTGAAACAAAGGCGACAGAAATCGAGTCCCTTTTAGTAAAGCAAGCAGCTAGTCCTGTACTATGGCAGCATACTGTGGAGAATATGATTAATGACGGTGTTACTCAGTTTGTGGAAGTAGGACCGGGCAAGGTTTTAACTGGTTTTGTGAAGAAAATTAATAAAGAATTTACCGGCCAAAATGTGGAAGATTTAGCTAGTCTAGAAAAAACAGTTGCTTATTTACAGGAGGTTAGATAAAATGAAACTTGAAGGTAAGGTTGCTTTAGTTACCGGAGCCTCCCGAGGCATTGGCAGAGCTATTGCTGTGACCTTGGCTAAGGCTGGGGCTGACGTTGCTTTAAATTTCGCCGGCAATGTTGCTGCCGCTGAAGAGGTTGCGGCAGAAATAACTGCTATGGGCAGAAAAGCCATCCTAGTCCAGGGAAGCGTAGCAGACAGTAGTGCTGCTCAGGAAATAGTTGATAAGACTGTAGAGCAGTTAGGCAAAATTGATATTTTGATTAATAACGCAGGTATTACCAGAGATGGTTTGCTTATGCGCATGAAGGAAGAAGATTGGGATGCAGTGTTGACCACCAATCTTAAGGGCGTGTTTAATTGCACTAAGGGTGCTATTAAATATATGATGAAGCAACGTTCCGGTAAAATTGTGAACATGGCTTCTGTAGTAGGTGAAATGGGTAATGCAGGGCAGGCTAACTATGCTGCAGCTAAGGCCGGGGTTATAGGCTTCACTAAGTCCGTAGCCAAGGAAGTAGCTTCTCGTGGTATTACCGCCAATGCTGTAGCACCTGGCTTTATTGCTACAGATATGACCAGCGTTCTTGCTGACAAGGTGCAGGAAGAATTGGTTAAGGGTATTCCTCTGGGTCGCGGAGGAACTTCGAAAAGGTGCTCAGATCGAGCTCGACCGA
>CAZTGQ010000047.1:6781-8663 GCA_964613345.1 uncultured Acidaminococcales bacterium
TTATTTTTAGTATCAGATGAAGCTGCTTATATAACCGGACAAGTATTGAATGTGGACGGTGGCATGGTAATGTAAGCTTATGAACCTATGCTAAGAAATGAAAGGGGGTGAATTGGGATGAGCGAGCAAAGTACTTTTGAAAAAGTAAAGGCTATCACCGTTGAGCAATTAAGCGTTGCTGCTGACGATGTAAAGATGGAGTCTACTTTCATTGATGATTTGGGAGCTGATTCTCTGGATATCGTTGAATTAATCATGGCTTTTGAGGAAGAATTCAACACTGAAATTCCTGATGAAACTGCCGAAAAGATTCGTACAGTAAAAGATGCTGTAGAATTATTGGATAAAAAATAATTAGCTTTACCAGCGGTCAGGTCCTTCGGGACTTGACCACTTATCCAAAGAAAATTGTTGAATCCTGAAATGGGGGATATTTGTTGAATTTACCAGTGCTAAAAATCGGTGATAAAGTTGCTCCAATACCTATAGTCCAAGGTGGCATGGCTATCCGTCTGTCTACCGCACGCTTAGCTGGTGCTGTAGCAAAAGAAGGCGGCGTAGGTTTAGTTGCTGCGTCCGGATTACCCTTTGACCAATTACGGACGGAGATTAGATTGGCTAGAAAGCTGTCTGAAGGCAATGGCATGATAGGTATTAATGCTATGGTAGCCGCAAGAGAGTTCAGCGGACTAATTACCACTGCTGCTGAAGAAAAAGTTGATCTAATTGTTGCTGGCGCCGGATTTTCAAGAGATATGTTCGCCGTGGGAAAGAAATATAATGTACCCATTGTGCCCATTGTTTCCTATGCCAAATTAGCCAAGATTTCCGAGAAAATGGGAGCTGCAGCTGTGGTAGTAGAAGGAACAGAGGCAGGGGGACATTTAGGAACCCAAAGATCTATTAAAGATATTCTACCGGAAATATTAGAGGTAGTTGATATACCTGTTATTGCCGCTGGTGGTGCTATTACCGGTAGCGATGTGGCAGATTTATTAAAATTGGGAGCAAGTGCAGTGCAAATGGGTAGCCGTTTTGCTGCTAGTGAGGAATCTAATGGTGCTCCCTACTTAAAAGAATTTTATTTGAAAATGACCAAGGATGACGTGGTGCAAATAGATAGTCCGGTAGGCTTCAAGGGAAGAGCGGTTTTAAATCCCTTTGCCAAGTCGGTAATGGAGGGACATCCTCTCAAGCCGACTACATGTGATTCCTGTTTAAAGCATTGCTCTCGTAGCTTCTGCATTATTAGAGCCTTAACCAGAGCGCAGCAGGGTGATGTGGAAACAGGTCTGGTTTTTACCGGAGCCAATATGTGGAAAATAAAAGAAATTTTACCGGTTTGTGAAATATTTAGACGTTTGAAAGAAGAGCTAGCCCAAATTTAATGAAGAGGTGATTTTGTTGAAGAAACGTGTTGTGGTAACAGGATTAGGAGCAGTTACTCCTATCGGCAATAATGTGGAAGCCTTTTGGCAGAATTTAGTTGCAGGTAAATCAGGTGTAGGCCTTATTACTCAATTTGACACCACTGCTTTTGATTGTAAAATTGCAGCGGAGGTTAAGGATTTTGACTTTGCTAACTACGGTGACAAAAAAGAAGCTAAGAGAATGGATAGAGTTACGCAATTTGCTGTAGCTGCTGCTAAAATGGCTATGGAGGACTCCAAGCTTAATATTGAAGCAGAAAATCCTGCCAGAGTAGGTGTGTGTGCTGGTACTGGTATCGGTGGTATTCATACCTTCCTAGAGCAATCTCTAAAATATGGAGAAAAGGGTCCAGGTCGTATTAGTCCCTTCTTTATTCCTATGCAGATTCCCAATATGCCAGCTGCTCAAATTGCCATTAATTTAGGCTTAAAGGGACCAAATACTGCTATTG
>CAZTGQ010000047.1:8673-9259 GCA_964613345.1 uncultured Acidaminococcales bacterium
GTCACTGCTTGTGCTACCGGTACAAACTGTATTGGTGATGCTCTGAGAACTATCCAATATGGTGATGCTGAGGTTATGCTGGCTGGTGGTAGTGAGGCAGCAATTTCTCCTATTGCCGTAGCCGGTTTTGATAACATGAAGGCTCTTTCCAGAAATAACGATGCACCGGAAAAGGCTTCTTGTCCTTTTGATAAAAAGAGAAGTGGCTTTGTTATGGGTGAGGGCGCCGGTATCATCGTTTTAGAGGAATTAGAGCATGCACAAAAGAGGGGAGCACATATTTATGCTGAGCTAGTTGGTTTCGGTATGAATTGTGACGCTTATCATATTACTGCTCCGGATCCCAGCGGTGAAATGCCAGCTGAATGTATGTTGGCTGCTATTAAGGATGCAGGCATCGAGCCCAGTGAGGTTAGCTATGTAAATGCACATGGCACTTCTACACATAGAAATGATTTGAATGAAACCTTAGCTTGCAAGAAGATTTTTGGTGATAAAGCGAAGGATATTCCTATGAGCTCTATCAAATCCATGACAGGTCATCTTTTAGGTGCTGCCGGTGGTGTAGAGGCCGTTGCTACCGTTT
>CAZTGQ010000048.1:0-9088 GCA_964613345.1 uncultured Acidaminococcales bacterium
AGGAAGCAGGAAAAGGATTATCCTCACCTAACGCATCCAGCAGTCTTTGCTGATCTCCCAATCTTTCCTTAAAGCGCTGCAAGGCTTCGCCCTTAGTTACGGCAGTGACCTTCACCACTCCCGGCATTACCTCTAAGGTTTTTTGTGCCGCCTGCAGATTACCTGAACCAACACCGTCCTGCATATACACAGTCACCTGAACCTGATTTTCCAGATATTGAGCTAGATTGTTGGCATTTAGGACCATTAAAAGAAACATACCTAAAACAAGGAGAGAAAGTGCTACTGTGGAGACAGAAGCAATACTCATTAATTGATTTCTCTTCACAGAGTGGAGCGTTTCCTTCATAAAATATTTACTATTGCTCTGGCTCATATCCATAAACTCCTTTTATATCGTCACGCACAATGTAACCATCCTCAATGGCAATTACTCTTTTTTGCATAAAATCCACCATGGTTTTATCATGAGTAGCCATAATGATGGTGGTGCCGTTATTATTAATCTGAGAAAAAATATTCATAATTTCCATACTGGTTTCCGGGTCTAAATTACCTGTAGGCTCATCGGCAATAACCATCAAGGGATCATTAACAATGGCTCTGGCAATGGCGACTCTCTGCTGTTCACCACCGGAAAGCTCTCCTGGGTAATTATCCGCCCTACTTCTTAGACCTACTAGCTCTAGTACAGCTTCTACCCTCTTGCCTATTTGGCTAGTAGGAGCCTCAATAACTCTCATGGCAAAGGCCACATTCTCTGCTACCGTGCGGTCCGGCAAAAGTCTATAATCCTGGAAAATAATTCCTAATTGACGGCGCAGATAAGGTACTTCCCCTGGTTTCAAGGACAGTACATCCACTCCATCTACAAAAATCTTACCTGTAGTGGGCAAAACTTCTCTAAAAAGCATCTTAATAAAGGTGGATTTTCCTGCTCCACTAGGTCCTACTACGAAAACGAATTCCCCTGGCTTTATATGTACATCCACATTTCTGAGAGCAACTGCTCCACTGGGATAGGTTTTACTGATTCCACTCATTAATAGCAAACTGTCCACCTCCAGATTAATTTATTTATCTATTAATGCCAACACCCTTTGAATATTGCGCGCTGCTTCCTGTCTAAGCTTTGCTATTTCCCCTGCTAGGAAAGCATCCTCCCTCTGCCAAAGCCTAACGGCCGCTTCCTCCAATTCCTGAGCAGTGATACTGGCAATGTCACCGGTAACTCTTCCTCCCACGGAATTCACAAACCGATCCACCTTGGGGTCATAGGATACCGCTAAAAAAGGCACCTTATTTAAAGCAGCAAAAACAAGGGCATGAAGCCTCATGCCTATTACTAAATCCAAATTGCTGATAATGCTTAAATATTCTCCCGGCGAAAAGCTCCGGTCTAAAACCACTGCTCTTTCCTTCCATCTGCCTAATAGATCCAGCACCTTGTCTGCCACAGCTCTATCCACCGCAAACTGAAAGGGCAAAAATACTAAATCCGCATCATAACGCTCAGCAATGCTGACTGCTGCCTTAGCAAAAATAGGAATAAATTTTTCCTGCCCCTGCCAAGGTCTTAAGGCCAAGCCAATTAAGGGTTTTTCTCCCTTACCATACTTAGCTAAAATTTGTTTTCCCTCTTGTGCATCAGTTGGAGGCAGAGAAAAGACAGCATCCGCTGTAACAACGATTCTCTTTTCTTCTATGCCCATATTCTTTAGTTCCTCTAGGGAACCATCATCTCTCACGGTAATTAAATCTGCTCTTTGACAAATAAATCCTGTCAAGCGTCTAGCCCAAGTAGCTCTAATTGGTCCTATGCCCTGAGCGTAGAGAACTACCTTCTTGCCCAATAATTCACCTAAGGCTAAAACACCTAAATAGTAAAGCAAGCTTTTGCTACTGGTAACAACCTGAAGAAGACTACCGCCGCCGGACAAAAGCAAATCTGCCTCTAAAAGAGCCCCTATCAGCTGCCCCAGATTAAATCTGGGCAACGCCTTTACCTTATGCTTAGCCTCTGTAAAGGAGGGATTACCGGATAATACTGTAAGCTCCACTTGAGGTTCCTGTTGGCGCAAGGCACCAACAATAGCTGTGAGCATCGCCTCATCTCCAGCATTAGCAAAGCCATAATAACCGGAAATAACAATTTTACTCATAAAAACCCAGCCTCCTACCCATCTTGGTAAGATACGGCAAAATAAGGTTAAAAGCAAAGAAGACCACAAGACCTAGAACCAGTCCCAAAGCTAAACCGTCTAAGGCTCTAATATAGGACATAATAATGGGCGTACGCATATGAGCAAAGGTTTGTACCAAAGAACCCTGTCCAATAGTAGCTCCCATAACCAAACAGCAAATAAGCATTTTGGGCAGCCTCTTGGCACAGGCCAAGGCTGCTAAAAAGAAGGCAGGATGTCCAATGAGGAATTCCTTTTCCCTAGGACGAGCATACATAACCTGCTCTAAGAAAACACGCATTTTTATTTCAAAAGCCGGCACCGGAACCCCATCACTATGTCCGCTGCGTCCCACGAAAACCCAGGCGATAAAGCCAAATACACCTAAAGCAAATAAAAGCTTTAAAGTAAAGGGCTGCTCTAAAATAAGAGCCACTCTAGCTAATAAAGGCTTATCCACCTTATCCTTGGACCATAGGGGATGCTGCTTAGCATACCACAAAAAGCTTAGGAGTACAGGCAAAATGAAGGTAAGCTTAACGCCACGATAAATATCCAATTCTAAAAAGAAACGAATATCCCCCAAAATAGCAGCCAAGAAGGAGGCTCCCACCAAGGACAGCACAACTGCTGTCATAAGCTGCCCTGAGGTTCTTAGGGCTAGGGTAACACTGCCACAAGCTTCACCGCTTTTTTTCTCCCAGGCCTTCACCATATAAATAATGCTCAGCACCGGGAAAAATACTGCAGCCATAAGAGCCAGTGCTTGGCGCACCAGTAAGCTAAACTGGGGCAAGAAAAGCAGCGCCTCAGCTACTACACCGGAAAGCAAAATAAAAGGTATCTGCTTCTTACGCAGCCAAGAAGAAATTTCTCCACCATAACGAAAAGCTCCTGTCATGATCGCCAGCACAATGGGGAAAAACAAAAGAAAATTAGGTCTATATACCTCATAAATTCCTGCAGCCCCACTAGTGAAACCTCTGGCTGCTACGCTTTGATTTATTCTCTCCACATAGCTTAAATTAGTGTCTAAGAGAGTTTTACTATCTCTGGGAGTAGTGAAAATTTTAATGTAATTAACCCTGATATTTCTTTCTTCATCAGATATGGACCAGCGACGAAAGGCTTCAAAAAAGGAAAGCTCTTTTTGCTCCAAACCGTCAATAATGTAAGCTCTGGCTACTTGATAATCCATCTCCTTAGCTAAGTCCATCATGCCGGTAAGGGGTACAAATTGTAACTGGTTAACACCCTCGGGCATACCAAGAGTAATTTTTCTTTGACGCAAGGCTTGAGCTACTTGAGGCAAATTATCCTTTTGGCCCAGCATAGTTTTACCCGTACCGAAGATTAAAGAAATAGGCATGCCTGCCTTATCCAGTCTGGAAAAAAAGGCATCAATTTGTTGAGCGGCAGGTGCTGCACCCTGTCTATATGGTTCCACATAGTTAGTGGGTCGCACTGCTACTCTAAAGCCACTATTAGCCACCTGTTTTAGTTCTTCAGAGGATATACCTAAGTTTAATTTTAAAATTCCTTCCTGCTCATCCTGTCCCTGTCTGGTAGAATTTTGGTGCAAATCGCCTTGGAGAGCAATAATATCCTTGTTTGCGCCTAAAAGGCGCACCTTATCCTTACCCAACCGCAGGCGCAGATCCTCTAGGGCTTCCCCAAAGACAACTGCACTTGTGCCCTTGGTAATATATAAATCATGGGCTGCAAAACCGGCACCCTTGACCACTTCTTGCCACTGAGGCTTTAGGGTACCCAGAGCTTGAGCCGCCAAAAGCTCTCTACCTGTAATAACCTGTAGGGCACCTGTTTCCTCCAGCTTCTCCAAGGTAGTATCGTAGACCACTAAGGTAGTCACGCCTCTATCCTTGAACTGCTGGCGAATTTTCTTAGTGTCCTCACCCTCTACTTGGGCTAGGCGCACTAAATCTCCGTAATCCATGACAGTTTCTACCTGTCTATTGGCCTTTTCTAAATTATATCTTTGCAGATTTAAAAATAGGGAGCAGCACAGTCCTACCAGGACAAATGCTAACATAATTATTTTGTTGTTTTTCATTATAACAACCTCATTAGTTGGTTACTTTTGTCCTTAAGCTACGTAAATAAGCTTCTACAAATGGTTTTAAATCTCCATCCATCACGGCCTGCACATTACCATTTTCCACACCTGTGCGATGGTCCTTAACCAAGGTATAGGGTTGAAAAACATAGGAGCGAATTTGACTTCCCCACTCAATAGCTTGGTAATCTCCTGCTATATCACTTTTAAGCTGAGCCTGCTTTTGCATTTCTAAATCAAATAGTCTGGCCCTTAAAAGCTGCATACACATTTCTCTATTTTGCATTTGAGATCTTTGGTTTTGACACTGCACCACAATTCCTGTAGGTAAATGGGTCATACGCACTGCAGAGGAGGTCTTATTGACATGCTGTCCACCTGCACCGCTGGCCCTATAGGTGTCCACCTTAACCTCATCCATATTGAT
The DNA here is from genome assembly GCA_964613345.1 of uncultured Acidaminococcales bacterium. GTDB lineage: Bacteria > Bacillota > Negativicutes > Acidaminococcales > Acidaminococcaceae > CAZTGQ01. The sequence continues at coordinate 4,688 of CAZTGQ010000048.1, forward strand.
TTTAACGTCTATATTATCAGCAATTTCCGGCATAACATCCACCCCACAAAAAGAGGTGTGCCGTCTGGCATTGGCATCAAAAGGAGAGATTCGCACTAGGCGATGTACTCCCTTTTCACTTTTTAAAAAGCCATAGGCATTATGACCTGTAATGGTTAGGGTTGCACTTTTAATGCCAGCCTCTTCCCCAGCTAAAACATCCGGCATATCTACTTGATAGCCCTCTCTTTCAGCAAAGCGAGTAAACATACGCACTAGCATACCTGTCCAATCCTGGGCCTCTGTTCCGCCGGCACCGGCATGCAAATTTAAAATAGCATTATTGCCATCATATTCGCCGCACAGAAGCATACCTAATTCCAGATGAGCTATTTCCTCCTTAGCCTTAGCTAAGGAAGTCTCCATCTCCTCTTGGAAGCTATTATCCTGCTCCTCTAGGGCCATAGCCAAAAGCTCGCCCAAATCCTCTAGCTGCTTTTCTAAATTTCTAAAGCCTGTAGTTTCTTCCTTTAAGGCATTGACCTCTTGGGCCGTTTCCTGTGCTGCCTTAGGGTCATCCCAAAAGCCTGGTGCAGCCATCTTATGCTCTAGCTCTAAAACCTTGACTTCCTTTTTGAGGATGTCAAAGAGAGTCCCTCATTTCGTCTAGCTTTAGCTTTAAAGCATTTATTTCCGGTCTCAATTCTTCCATTAGCAAGCTACTCACATCCCTTTTTCATGTAATTTACAACCAAAGAAGTCAGAACGAATGCTCTGACTTCTGCGTAGTTTATTTGTCCTTGCCACAGCAATTCTTGTACTTTTTACCACTGCCACAGGGGCAGAGTTCATTTCTGCCTATTTCTTCCTTATGTCTGATAGGCTCTTTTTTAGTGTCATCCCCATCCACACTGGGATTGTTCACAGAGGCATTAGCCAGGTGATCCTCCACCTTAGGTTGGGAAACTACATTCACACGATAGATGTAGCGTACCACATCATCTTGAATAGCATCCTTCATAGCTTCAAACATATCATAGGCTTCAAACTTGTATTCCACCAAGGGATCTCTTTGACCATAGGCTCTGAGACCCACACCCTCACGAAGCATATCCATAGCATCCAAATGCTCCATCCAATGGCTGTCCACAACCTTCAGCATGACTAAATTTTCCAATTCACGCATTACCGGTGCGCCCACTGCTTCTTCTCTGGCTTCATAGCACTTGATGGCTACATCATGGAGATGCTCATCCAGTTCTTCCCTACTTAGGGCTTGGAGAGCCTCCACCGTTAAAATACCCTCAGGAGCATAATACTCTTCAGCATAAGCAATAAGAGCAGGAATATCCCATTCCTCAGAATAAACCTCTGCCGGAGCATACATACTCATGGTTCTGTCCACTACTCGATTAACCATATCCAAAACATTTTCACGCAAATCACTACGCAGCAGAATTTCCTTTCTCTGCTGGTAAATAACCTCACGCTGTTGATTCATAACATCATCATATTCTAGGACATGCTTACGAATGTCAAAGTTTCTAGCCTCCACCTTCTTCTGGGCAGATTCGATGGAACGAGTAACTAGCTTATGCTCAATAGGTTCATCCTCGTCCATACCTAGCTTATCCATAATGCCGGAAATATTATCAGAGCCAAATAGGCGCATTAAATCGTCTTCCAAGGATAGATAGAAACGAGTGGAGCCTGGATCTCCTTGACGGGCGCAACGACCTCTCAGCTGATTATCAATACGTCTGGACTCATGGCGCTCCGTACCTAGGATGTGCAATCCACCTAATTCCGCTACACCCTCACCTAGAACAATATCCGTACCACGACCGGCCATATTAGTAGCGATGGTTACCGCACCCATTTGACCTGCATCAGCAATAATTTCAGCTTCCTTCTCGTGATACTTAGCATTTAATACATTATGCTTAATGCCCTTTTTCTTTAAAATATCGGAAAGCTCTTCAGATTGTTGAATAGAGGTTGTACCTACCAAGACAGGTCTGCCACTGGCATGGCATTCCTCAATAGCAGCAGCAACAGCTCTGTACTTAGCTTTTTTAGTTTTGTATATAGTGTCAGGATAATCAATACGGATTAAAGGCTTATTGGTAGGAATTACTACAACATCCAAGCCATAAATCTTTTGGAATTCCTGTTCCTCAGTTTTAGCGGTACCGGTCATACCGGAAAGCTTGTCATACATACGGAAGTAATTCTGGAAGGTGATAGTAGCTAGGGTTTGGCTTTCACGCTCTACCTTAACTCCTTCCTTAGCTTCAATAGCTTGGTGCAGACCTTCGGAGAAACGACGGCCAAACATTAAACGTCCGGTGAATTCATCGACGATAATAACCTCTCCGTCCTTCACCACATAATCCCTATCTCTAAACATAAGGGCCTTAGCCTTTAGGGCCTGCATCAATTGATGAGAGAAATCCACACTGGCTTCTCCATCATAAAGATTGGTAACGCCTAGAAGCTTTTCTGTCTTGGCTACACCGGCCTCAGTAGGAGCAACTGTTTTTTGCTTTTCATCAACAGTGTAATCCTCTCCCTCTACCAGCTGCGCCACAACTCTGGACAAAACCTTATAAAGGTCCGTGGATTTTTCCCCGGGACCTGAAATAATCAAAGGTGTACGTGCTTCATCCACCAAAATACTATCAACCTCATCCACGATGGCATAGTGCAAAGGTCTTTGCACCATCTGCTCCACCGAAACAACCATGTTATCTCTTAAATAATCAAATCCAAATTCATTATTAGTACCATAGGTAATATCCGCAGCATAGGCAGCCTTTCTTTCAGGAAAGTCCAGCTCTCTGTGAATAAGTCCTACAGTCAAGCCTAAGAATCTGAAAACCCTGCCCATATCCTCACTGTCACGACGAGCCAAGTAATCGTTAACGGTAATAATATGTACGCCCTTTCCTTCCAGCGCATTTAAATAGGCAGGAAGTGTTGCTACTAAGGTTTTACCTTCACCGGTACGCATCTCGGCAATCTTGCCTCTGTGGAGTACACAGCCACCAATGAGCTGTACATCGAAATGTCTTAAGCCCAGAACACGTCTTGAGGACTCTCTGACTACAGCAAAAGCCTCCGGCAAAATGTCATCCAGAGTTTCTCCCTTACTTAGTCTTAGTTTAAATTCATCCGTTTTGGCACAGAGCTTAGCATCACTAAGCTTTTCCATCTCCGGTTCTAAAGCATTAATCTTTTCTACGTACACTTGGCAATACTTTAATTCCTTGGCATTCGCATCACCAAATATTTTTTTCATTAGCGTTTCGAGCAACACAATCACTCCTCATTGTTGGGTAGGTCTTTCCTACCAGCTTATCTGTCTAATTTTAACAAAATAGACCCTAAAAGTCAAAAAACCTAGGGCCAAAACCCTAGGTTTTTTGTAACTTTTTTATGAATTTATTGTAATTCCGGAGAAATTAAGCCGTAATCTCCATCCTTTCTCTTATAAACGATACCCACAGCATTGGTTTCATCGTTGAAGAAGACGAAGAAATCATGGCTCAAAAGATTCATCTGCATGATAGCCTCTTGTACATTCATGGGACGAAGGACATAGGACTTATTACGCACAACCTTGAATTCGCCCTCCATAGCCTCATCCTGCGCGGGAGCCTGAGGAACAAAATCATCTCTGAAGTTGTTGTACTTACGACGCATAAGCTTGGTCTTGTACTTATGTATCTGTCTGGCAATTTTATCTACACAGGTATCAATGGATGCATACATATCATCACTGGCTTCCTGAGCTCTTAAAACAATGCCGCTGGCCGGAACAGTAATTTCTACAATATGCCTATCCTTTTCCACCCGCATTACAGCCGAAATATCTCCCACAGTCTTAAACTGCTTGCTAATATTAACGACCTTTTTCTCCACATAATCCTTCAAGGCAGGAGTAACCTCAATGTTCTTACCGCGAATTTTTACTGTCATAACAACTACCTCCTCATAACTATCTGTTCTTACTTCTTATTATATCAATTCGCTAAAATTTTACAATATCCTGCTTTAAAGTTGTGAAATTTTTAAAAACTGTTTAAAAAGATAAAAACCACCGAGAAATACCTCTCGGTGGAAATATCTTCGCAGCTTATAAAATTTTAGAAAGAAAATCCTTAGTTCTTTCATGCTGAGGATTAGTGAAGAATTCATTGGGCTCCGCTTCCTCCAAAATCCTTCCTCCATCCACAAAAAGAACTCTATCCCCTACTTCTCTGGCAAAGCCCATTTCATGGGTTACTACCACCATGGTCATGCCATCATAGGCTAATTGCTTCATAACCTCCAGAACCTCTTTAATCATTTCCGGGTCCAAAGCAGAGGTAGGTTCATCAAAAAGCATGGCCTTAGGTCTCATACACAGAGCTCTAGCAA
>CAZTGQ010000049.1:0-9048 GCA_964613345.1 uncultured Acidaminococcales bacterium
GTTTCTAGGTTTTTGCCAAAAGGCTCGCACCTTACTCCACACTTCCTCCATTTTGCTTTCCAAATGCGTCAGCTCCTTTTTATCTACTCCTCAAAGTATTACTTTCTCTTGTCTTGCTCTAACCCAAACATAATTCACCTCCAAGTTCCTTCATTTAGCACCATAAATACGCACTAAAATGAAATAGAGAATAAATAGTTTAAAGCTATTCCAGGCTATCTCATAAAGGGTATAGCCAAAACCAAACTTTAAAACTAAGACCACTACTAAAATAGCCAAGGTCCCTATGTTATCCTCTATAAATAGTTGTACCCTTCCCGGAGGGCACTCCCCCCTTTCTTCAAACTCGTCATCTTCATTTCCATACATACTCTTCACTCCTTTTTCTGTTGTTCTATCTACAATAAGCCCAGCTTTATTGACTGCCTAGCGAAGCCTACTCACAACTACCTTTCCCTTAGACCTTCACTCTTGTACTTTAAAAAAGGATCTAAGAAATACTCAATAATGCGCTTCTTTCTCGTTTTTATTTCTGCGGATACGGACATGCCGGCTTCCAGGGGTACTACCCTGCCCGAGAGTAAATGAAACTGAGTAGTCTCCGGTTGTAATACCGTTCTATAGAGCAATTTCCCCTCTTTGTTTTCCACCGCATCCGGACTTACTAAGATAACCTTGGCCGGCAAGGTTCCATATTTTTGAAAATTGAAGGCTTCTACCTTGATTTCTGCACTCTGACCTTCATACACAAATCCTCTATCCTTATTTTCCAGCCAAGCCTCAATTTCCATAGGCGTATCTTGAGGTACAATCAGCATGAGCTCCTGGGCGGCAGTGACAACCGCCCCTACAGTATGTATTCCCAGCTGCTGCACCTTTCCGGCAATGGGTGCCCGCAGAGTGCTTAAGCGATTCTTTTCCTGTGCTTTTTTTAAATTTTCCACTATTATTGCCAGTTGCCTTCTATCCTCTACGATTTTTGTCATAACCTCACTTTGTCTTTCATTGTCCACCTTCAATTTTTCTTCCTGATGCTGCGTCAATAAATGCTCCAATCTAGACAGCTCCATCTCTTGAGCCGCTAGGTCCTGCCGATAACCAATCTTTTGCAATTGATATTGCTGATATTGAAAAAGAGATACTGCCCCCACATCTACCAAAAGCTTCATTTTCCCTTCCTGCTCACTGGCAATGGCTAACTGCAAAACCAGCTTATCCTTCAAAGCCCGTTCTTTAATCAGGCTAGCGCTTGTCTGCTCCATAGCTTCCTCTGTGCTGCGAAGATTTGTTCTATATTGCTCCCATCTGCTTTGGTAAAGCTTTTTCTGGGCCTGAAGATCCTCTTTTCTCACCCGAGGATTGTCCTTGGTATAAACAAAAGGCTTGTTTTCTTGCTCTGCCTGAAGTCTTTCCAACTCCAGCTCATAGTAAGCCTCTTCTTTCCTGTATTGCTCTAAATCTGCAGTAGTTATGGTCGTATCTAATTCTATAAGTACATCTCCTGCTTTAACTTCATCCCCATCCTTGACCAAAATTCTCTTCACTACACCCTTATCCTCAGGCTGAACTGTTTTGGTAAAGCCGGCAGGCACGACTTTGCCTCCGGCAACTGCCACTTCCTCCACCTGTCCCAAGATAGCCCAGAAAAGCGCTACAACAAAAATGCTGATCACCAGCCACAATAAACAGTAGACCTTCGGTGTGGCCGGAGTTTCTACAATTTCTAATGCTCCCGGAAGAAATTCTTTTTCTTCTCTGGTAAGATCCCCTTTCTTTTCGTCTATGAGTCTTCTATATATTTCTTTTACCCTAGTTTTTATCTGCATAACAAGCTCCTTGTTGACAATACAGCCTATAATAATATCCCTTCTTTTCCATAAGCTCCTCCTGGGTTCCCACTTCTACAATGCGCCCCTTTTCCAAATAGAGGATTTTATCCACATTTTGGATGGTAGATAATCTGTGAGCAATAATAAAAACCGTTCTCCCCTTTGCTATCCTACTCATATTTTTTTGAATCATTCTTTCTGATTGATTATCTAAGGCACTGGTAGCCTCATCAAAGATTAAAATCTTCGGATTAGTTAATAACGTCCTGGCTATGGCTATCCTCTGCCTTTGCCCTCCTGATAAGGTAGTTCCCCTTTCTCCTACATGAGTATCATAGCCTTCCGGCATTTCCACAATAAATTCATGGGCCCCGGCTAATTGAGCAGCCTCTATAATTCTCTCCATGGGTGCTCCCGGCATAGCTAAAGCGATATTATCCCTAATGCTGCCGTCAAAGAGAAAGTTTTCCTGTAATACCACGCCTATTTGTCTCCGTAGCCAAGCGGGATTCACCTGACTTAAATCAACCCCGTCAATAAGCACTCTTCCTGCTTCCGGTACATACAGTCTTTGCATAAGCTTGGCGAGAGTGCTTTTACCGCTGCCGCTACGTCCTACAAGACCTACGGAGGTTCCCTGGGGCACCACTAAATTAAACCTGTCCAAAATCAGATTACCCTCTAGTCGATAGCGAAAAGAAACATCCTCCAAAACAACCTGCCCCTTAAGAGGTGGCAAAAGAGCTTTCTGGGTACTGAAAATAGGCTCTGTAGGCATATTCAGCACATCTCCTAACCGTGCCACGGACAATCTGACCTGCTGAAAGGATTGCCATAAATTAGCCAACCGCAAAATAGGTTCTATTACTCTGCCGGAAACCATTTGGAAGGCAATAAGTTCTCCCAAAGTTAAATCTCCCTCCATAACACTATGTGCACCAAACCACAATATTCCCAGAGTAGTCATCTTCTGAATAATTTGAGCAGAACTGCCGGCAATACTGCTTAGCAAATTACTTTTAAAAGAGGTTGTGGCATAATTAGCTAGATAAACCTCCCATTTCTTACTCATTTGTCCCTCTACGGCGGCGCTCTTAATGGTCTGAATACCTCCGATGGCCTCTACCAAAAAAGACTGCTCCTGGGCCCCACACTTAAACTTTTCTTCCAGCCTACTTCTAAGTAAGGGGGTAACTACAACCGAAAGAACAATAAAAAAAGGTAACGAAGCCAAAACCACAAAACTAAGCTTGACGCTGTAAAAAAACATGGCCACAATGAAAACCAGTGTAAACATGGTATCTAAAACTACAGTTAATGCTGTGCCTGTTAAAAACTGCCTAATGTTTTCTAATTCTCGTACTCTAGCTACGGTGTCGCCAATACGTCTGACCTCAAAATACTTTAAGGGCAGAGCCATGAGGTGACGAAAAAGCTTTGCCCCTAAAATTACGTCCACTCTATTTGTGGTATGAGAAAAAAGAAAGGTCCGTAAAATCCCCAGCACGAATTCAAAAATATTGATAAAAAACAGTCCGCAAACCAGAATATCTAAAGTGGAAACACCTCTATGTACAAGCACCTTATCGATAATGACCTGGGAAAAAAGTGGCGTAACTAAGCCAAACACCTGTAAAAACAAAGAAGCACCAAAGACTTGGGCAAAGGCATTCTTGAATTTATATATAACCGGTAAAAACCATTGAAAATTAAACTCTCTTTTCATCTTGTCCAAGCTGAATTTCTTAGACAATAAAATAACCTGCCCCGTCCATTTACTCTCTAATTCTTCTCTGGTCCAAATACAGGGCTTTGGTTCCTGGGCAGAGAGTATTAAAAACTTCTCTTCTTGAGCTCTTACTACTACGGCAAAATCCTTCTCCTTTAATACTGCCAGCAAGGGCAAAGTAAGGAGAGGAAGCCTCTCTAGGTTAACAGCTAAAACCTTGCTTTTAAGTCCCAGAGCCTTTGCTCCTCGCAGAACTCCCAGCACCTCATTTTCACTGGGGTAGCTATAAGCCAGCTGCTCATATTCGGCGGCCACGCCCAATATCTGTGCCGCCATAACCAAGGCATATATTCCTCTATCTTCTCTTTTGAGCATTAACTAATCCATCCTTTTCCCATATCTCGTCTACCTGAGCGTGAAGCATTTTGGGTAGCTTCTTTTTATTCATTTAGCATACTAAATATTGGCTAACTTGAAATCCGTCTTAGGTTGTATTAATCTGACGTTTTAATTCATGGGAGGCTTTTGTCCTAGGACTAACGCCATAAAATTGGCACAAAAAAAGGAGTCCCCAACGGGGACTCCTTTTGCCTAACAAAGCTATTGTTCTTTACTTAAATTATAAAATCTGGTTATATCCTTTTGGAAGAAAAGCTTAACCGTATCCACAGGGCCATTACGGTGCTTGGCAATAATAAACTCCACAATATTCTTGTTTTCCGTTTCTTTATCGTAATAATCCTCTCGATAAATAAAAGCTACAATATCCGCATCCTGCTCTAGGGCACCGGACTCACGCAAATCACTGAGCATAGGCCTCTTATTAGTACGACTTTCTACCCCACGAGACAACTGGGACAGGGCGATGACAGGCACATTAAGCTCTCTGGCAATACCCTTTAAGGAACGAGAAATATCACTCATTTCCTGCTGTCTATTATCCGAGCTCCGTTTAGATGTTCCCTGCATAAGCTGCAAGTAATCCACAATAATGAGATCCAGACCATGCTCCTGCTTCCAACGCCTAGCCTTAGCTCTCATCTCTAAAGCTGTTATACCGGGAGTATCGTCCAAAAGAATTTTAGCGTTACTGAGCTTTCCTGCCGCCTCTACTAATTTAGGAAATTCATCCGCTCCTATTTGCCCTATTTTCATTCTGGAAGCGTCAATCAATGCTTCTGAGCAGAGCATTCTTTGTGCCAGCTGCTCCTTACTCATTTCCAAAGAGAAAAAGGCTACAGATTTGTTACCCTTTAAAGCTACATGCTGAGCAATATTTAAAACCAAGCTGGACTTACCCATACTGGGGCGAGCAGCCACAATGATTAAATCAGAGGGCTGAAGACCGCTGGTCATTTTGTCAAAATCAGTGAAGCCGGTAGGAAGTCCGGTAAAAGCATTCTGAGAATCCATCAGCATACCAATACGATCCATAGCTGCTGTGACAATTTCCTTAATTGTCGTGACAGCTCCATGAGCGCGACGATTAGCTACTGCCATAATCTTCTGCTCCGCTTGGTCGATGGTGGCATCCACATCCTCCTCTTCCTCATAGCCTGTAGCTGCAATTTCCGTAGCAGTGTTAATAATCTGCCTACGCAAGGATTTTTCTGCCACAATATGGGCATGATAGGCCACATTAGCACCGGTGGGCACCGCATTACTTAGTGCGGTAATGGCACTAACACCGCCTATATTTTCCAGCTTCCCCATTTTCCGGAGTTCCTCAGTTACCGTTACCAAGTCAATGGCTTCATTTCTACTGTGGAGCGCCGCCATGGCAGCGTAAATTATTCTGTTATCCTGGCGGTAGAAATCCTCCTCTCGGAGAATTTCTCCCACCTTTTCCATTGCACTGGTATCAATAAGCAAAGCACCTAAAACACTTTGCTCTGCCTCGATATTTTGAGGCGGTATCCTGTCCATCATATTTAGGCTTCCTCTACTTTTACTGTGAATTTCGCTGCAATATCCGCACCTAATTTAGCCACTGCTACGAAGCTACCGGGTTGACGAATAGTGTCCGCTACTTCAATCTTTCTCCTGTCCACGCCCTCTAAACCAGTTTGAGCAATAAGCGCTTCGGCTACGTCTTTGGAGGTTATAGAACCAAAGAGCTTGCCATTAGCTCCTACCTTAACCTTCATGGTCACTACAACCTTAGCTAATTGAGCAGCCAAAACCACTGCTTCATCCTTTTTCTGCTGAGCTCTATGCTTAGCCACTGCTTGATCCTGTTTAGCTTGATTTAAATTTTTAGAATTAGCTTCCTCCGCCAAGCCTCTGGGCATTAAATAATTCCGCCCATAGCCCTCTGCAGTTTCAACTATATCGCCTTTCTTTCCTACTTTTTTAACGTCCGCTAATAGTATTACTTTCATCTTTATCTCGCTCCTCTAGCTGTTTTTTCGCCAAGGCGACAACCTTGGGAATTAATTCATCTGCCGTAATATCTCTAAGCTGTACTCCCGCTACGGTTTGGTGACCACCGCCACCTAATTCCTCCATCATGGTCTGTACGTTCACTGTACCATCACTACGAGCACTGATGTTGACACCCTTCTCACTTTCGCTCATAACCACACTCACTTTAATATCATCCATAGTCAAAAGCTCGTCCGCTGCTTGAGCCACCACTGTAAAAACATAATCCTCCTGTGGCGCATTACGATAGATAGAGTAGGCAAAACCAGGAAGTGGTGTCTGCATCTGAGTAATTAGCTTAGCTCTGTTTAAAATAGTTTCTTCATTATCCTTAAATAGCTCTGTTACCAATTTAGGATCGGCTCCATTACGTCTGAGGAAAGCCGCTGCCTCAAAGGTACGCTCGCCGGTTTGTACTGCGAAGTTTTTCGTATCAACCAAAATCCCCGCAAAAAGTGCCGTTGCTTCCACGGTAGTAAACTGCATTCTGTCATCAAAATATTGCAGCATTTCTGTCACCAGCTCACTGGTGGAAGAAGTAGAAGGCTCCATATACTGAAGAATTACATCCTTAATAGCATCCTCGGCCCGCCTATGATGGTCAATAATAACCCTTTTACGCACTGCTTGGAATATTTTTAAAGAAGCACAAAGCATAGTACGATGATGATCCACCAACACCAAAAGACTACCATCCTTCACGTGCTTTAAGGCTTCCTCTTCATCCACCACTACAGAAATGTACTGCTGACTCTCAGCCTTGGACACCTCTTCCATTCTTGCCAAAGAGGAACCCTGTCCACTGCTAACAATAAAGCACTCCTTCTCTAGGGCCATGGCCATTTTGGCCACTCCTAGGGAAGCGCCTAAAGCATCATAATCTTCATTGACATGACCCATGACGAAGACATTGTCCGCCCCCATCATCAGTTCATGAATAGCTTGAGCTACGATTCTAGCTCTTACTCTCGTATTCTTAGCCTGTACGGAACCCTTGGCACCGAAGAATTGTACCTCACCACCACTTTGAGCAATGACAGCTTGATCGCCGCCCCTACCTAAAGCTAAATCCAAATAGGACTGTGCCTTTTGCCCTAGCCCTACCAAGGCCTTTTCCTCGCCGCTCATACCAATACTAATGGTAGGAGCAATTTTATTACCAGCCTTAATATCCCTAACCCAATCCAATACTTCAAATTTCTTGGCAATGGTGTCTCCCATGCCCTTACGACTCATAATTACAATATACAAATCATCAGCATATTTTAAGAAAAGACCGCTTTTCTCATCCGCCCAGGTTGCAATAGCCTTGGTCACCTCTACGGATAGGTTTGCTCTTTCACTTTCATTAAGGCCCTTCATCACATCACTGTAATTATCAAATTGAATATAAGCAATACAGGAACGCTCGTCCTCATAACGTTTCTTCTGTCTTTCCCTGTCGGTAATATCCATCATATAGACTACCAAGCCGGTATCATCAGCTGCGTTTTCCGTAGTTTGTACCCGCCTTAGCAGCATATTAAAGGAACGATCGCCTATTTTAATCTGCTTTTGCCCATCTCTCAGAGAAAGGGTGGCAAAATTATTGTCTGGGGGAGGCAGAACCTTGGACATCAATTCTCCCTCTTCCACAAAATGTCCAATATACTCCATGAATAGCTTATTCTTCCATTGGAGTTGTCCTTCCTTATCAAAAACAGCAATACCTACAGGAATACGTTGCACTGCATAATTGTTCGCCCTTTCAATGTTGCGAACCACTGTGTCCATATAGTGATTTATCCAAGCTTCTCGCAAACGAGAGCTACGCTGACTGTAATAAAAAACAGCAATCAAAAGAACACAGCTTCCAGCGGCGCATAACAAACTATTGTTAAAAATACCCAGTAAAATACCGGTTACTCCCAACATAGCAAAAAACAAGCGTACATACTGCCAAAAATTACTATTAACTTTTTCCATAATTCCTCACTTTCTCGCCGGAAAGCGCTTTTTAAAATCAAATACCAAATCATAAGCCCCCAAAATAATAGCTAACTGGGAAACCAAGGGATTGGTGAAAATCAAAAATATACTGCAGAAGAACCATGCTTTGGCCTTATTTCTACTAGCTACATACCAGCGGATAACCGCCAAGGCCTGGACTAAAAGAACTACACACATAAAATAAAAAACATTCACGGCAATTTTATAGGCTAACAGGTCCGGCTCCTTGTTGGTTACAAAAAGCACGGCCAAGGCAAGTCCATAGGGAACCAAAAAATATTTTGGCATCCGCCAGGAGCTAAGTCCCGGTAAGGCAGGATAATAATCTCCCAATCTAGCTAATACTTTTCTCGCCAACAAATAGTCTATACCCGCAGAAAAGGGTGCACCAATTACCAGACTGGCAGGTAAAATGAGCATGGCCATTTTAGGAAAGAGCTCCACCTGTGCCTGCAGCTCCTGGGGCATATTCAGTTTGGTGAAAATTTCCTTAGTCAGCACCATGGATTGGTCCAAGGCCATTTTTAATTCTTCCAAGGGATTGATTTGCATCACTACATAGCTTAAAACAAATCCTGCTAAGACAGAGCAAATCGTGGCAATAGAACCGTAAATAATAATTTTCACAGGAGACCACTGTCTACGCATCCCTTCACCGATAACAATACCGGATAGGCTCACAGAAACTAATTTTAACAAAGCTTCTAGCGGATTTAAAAGTAGCGCAATGAGAATACTGGCTACTATCAAACATAAGATACTCCATTTTAATCCATGACGGCGACCACATAAAATCAAGGCCACCGGCCATAAAAAATTAGCAAGTGCATATAATATAGGAATATAATTTCCTATCAAGGTAAATAATGCGGCTAGAGCTGCTAAAAGTCCTGCCTCTACCAAAGCTGATGTTTTTCTACTTCCCAAACCTTCTCCCCCTTAAATAAAGCGTATATCTATTCTACTATATTCGGGCAAAAAAAAACAGACCCCCTAAGGGTCTGTTTCAACTTACTTATTCTGCGGTAAATGGTAACAATGCAACGTTTCTAGCTCTCTTAATAGCGATAGTTAGTT
>CAZTGQ010000050.1:0-6715 GCA_964613345.1 uncultured Acidaminococcales bacterium
ATGATGTGATTCTTTCCCGCGGCGGCACTAAGATGGAAATAGAAAAGGTGACCACAAAGCCAGTCTACGAGGTTCCCATTTCACACTTAGACCTACTTAACATCATTAAACTGGTAGAAAATTATCAAGGGAAAATAGCTATCCTCGCTTATAAAAACATAGCGGAATCCGCCCGTATTCTCTGTGATATTTTCCATTACGATTACGCTATTTCCTCCATTGACATCACTCATAATGCTCAGGAAAAGGTCGAAGCTTTAAAGGCTAAGGGATACACTCTCATTATCGGCGATGCTGTAGCGGCAGACTACGCTGAATCTATCGGCCTGCAATCCATCTTATTAGTATCCGGACAAGCCAGCGTGGAGGAGGCCTTTAACAACATTATCAACACATCTACATACTATGCCCACGCCCAAAAGACCGCTGACTTTTACAACGCCTTTGTAGATTCCCAAAATATCCAGTTACTAGTGCTGGAGGAAAAGGGGCAAATCGCCTTTTCTACCCTAAAAGCTGAGAACAGAGCCATGACCGCAGCTTGCACCAGCTTAATATCTTCCATGCAGAGAGATGAAGTCCTCATTGCCCATAAAAAGTTCAGGGAAGGTCTCTATATGATATCCGGTTCCTGCGGCCGCCTGCGAGATAAGAATCTATATTTTTTCCGTCTGCAGAAAAGTAAAGCTCAGCGCCCCCATCTATCCTGGAGCAAAAGCATTGGCATCTATAATCAAGAATTATTCCAAAATGAAACCGGCAATAAGTTGACCTTCATACAAGCCTTGCAGAGTAGCTTCTGGACAAGATGCCGTAGCATAGCAGAAACCAATAGTCCTGTGCTAATAAAGGGAGAAGGTGGCTTAGAAAAAGAGAAGCTTGCCTGTCAAATCTATCTGCAAAGCAAAAATGTGCATAATCCGTTATACATCGTCAGCTGTGCTCAGCTTACAGAAAAAGAATTGGACTATGTGCTTAACAATGAAAAGTCACCCTTTTACACCTTAGAGGGCACAATTTTCTTCAAGGATGTACAACTGCTCACCACTCTCATGTTTGAAACATTATTAGGCAGCTTAAGACAAATGCCCACCTCCACTTTCAGCAGACTAATTTTTACCTATGAAACAAATTCCTCAGCAGAACAAAAAGCCAAGGATGATTATCGCTGTGCCTCCCTCACTAGCTTCTTGGGTGCCATGCCCATTGAGCTACCGCCTTTACGTGACTGCATAGAGGATATTCCCAGTTATGCCGTAATCTACATTCACCATCATAACCAAACAAGTCGCACCTCCATCGTAGGACTAGAGCCAGAAGCTTTAAATTTACTGCAAACCTATGACTGGCCGCAAAATATTCACCAGTTTACTAGAGTTCTAGACGAAGCTATGGTTGCTACTGAGTCATCTTGGATTACAGCTAAAAATATCAGCCAAATTCTCCTTACCGAAAAACGAGCACATCTCCCTAAACAGATACTGTCCCCCTTAAACTTAAAACAAACCTTAGACCAAATTATTTATGATACGGTGACAATTATTTTAAATGAAGAAAATATGAATCAATCTCAAACCGCCAAACGCTTGGGTATCAGTCGCACCACCCTCTGGCGTTTACTCCGCAAAGGAAAATAAAACAGGTTGTAATACAAAGAGAAAATTCTTCGTATTACAACCTGTTTTATTTAAGTTTAGTCCGTAAATTAAAGTGTAGTCACCCATAGACCTTTTTCTGTATTTTGAGATAATTCAATAAACACGGGACATTTTAAATTAATAAAGTAACTTCAAAAGGTTAAACAAATATTTTATTTTAAATTTTTCTCCCTCTTATTTCACAATGAGAGCTAACAAAAAGCTTCCTAAAATAAGCATCAATGCTCCACCCAAACGACTAGAAACCGCTGCGAAAGGCATTAAATCCATTCTCTTAGCTGCACCAAGGGTAGC
Source organism: uncultured Acidaminococcales bacterium (assembly GCA_964613345.1). GTDB lineage: Bacteria > Bacillota > Negativicutes > Acidaminococcales > Acidaminococcaceae > CAZTGQ01. Next base: position 1,953 of record CAZTGQ010000050.1, read on the forward strand.
AATATCACCACTGCCGCCCATATTAGCCATGCATAATCCACTGGTAATAGCAGCTTCGATAGGATAAAAGCCTACCAACCAACCTATAGCACCACCACCGATAATAGCTCCGATTACTACACATACAACAATTACAAAGTATGTAGGCGTCAAAGCTGGGATAACTGCATTCAAATCGATTAAACCAACGCCCAAGCCGGCTAAGAGCAATACAGCGAAGTTTTTAATGAAGAATTGATACCATAAAGCACAGCAGCGCTCTGCTTTTGCAGGCATAATACCAATAACCTTAACAATAATCATTAAAAGGATCATCCAAGCATAAGCATGTACACTGGGTACAGCTTTTTGAACTAACTGACCAAAGCCTAAAAACACTCCGGCAATCGCCATACCAGTTGCAAAGACGGACAAATCAGCAACAGGTTCTTCCGCTTTCTTTTCATCTTCCTTCACAACTACGCCTTTGATGCGCATAATCTGACCATTACCAGTAAGAGAGGGATATTTTTGACCAAGGCGATCTAAAAGTCCGGCAGCAACAATAGCACAGGCATTACCCAAAGCAACAGCCGGAGTCATCACTGCTAGCATTTGTCCCGCATCTTTTTTTAACACCTCTGCAAACATTTGACTCATAGGAACAGCACCGGCAGAAGTACCACCGCCCATAATAGGTAAGGCAATGTATAACAGAGCCTCTGATACGCCCATCCCCATAACCACACCAGCCAGAGCCGCTAGTCCAAAGGCACCAAAAACAGCACCCAAGATACAGGGAATGTAACGAAGTGAAGCTTTAATTAACAGCTTACGGTCCATACCGAAAATACTACCACAACATAATGCAGCGAGAGCATAATTAATAAAATGTGCAGTCATGAAGGTTTTTGTTTCTTTAGCCACGTTAGCAGGAATAAAGCCTACCATCACCAATGCAGCACAGCCAAATAACACCACTACTGAACCACCGCCCAAATAATCTTTCACAATGGGCAAACGATTACCGATAAAATTGAGACCCGCACCAAGCACTAACAAGAAGGGAATTTGTCCTACCAAGCTCTTAGGCAAAAAATTAAATTTCATTGCCAACAAAGTAATAATCGTCAAAACTATAAAATGTTGCCAGTCCATATTCAAAATCTGTACTCTTTTTTTCTCTTCCATCATGCACCTCCATCAATTTTCATCACCATTGATTTATATTTTGTAATAAACTAAATTTTTCCCGGATGCGTTATTTTACCTTTAAGAGCAGAAGCCGCTGCTACAGCAGGGCTGGACAAATAGGCTTGTGCTTTAGGCGAGCCATAACGTCCTAGAAAATTACGATTGTTCGTGCCTAGCATCACTTCCCCATCTCCCATAAGGGCCATAGTACGCCCTTCACAAAAGGAACAATACGGTGGGGTGACCATAGCTCCTGCATCCACCAGCGTTTGAATATAACCAAGCTCCATGGCTTCTTCCATAATTTTCTTGGAAGCAGGTGTAACTACAAACTTAGTATACTTATCAATCTTCTTACCACTCATAATATCTGCCGCAATTTTCAAATCCTCTAAGCGACCATTAGTACAACTGCCTAAACAAACTTGAGTGAGAGGAGTTCCTTCTACCTCTCTTAACGGTTTAATGTTATCCACATAAGGAGGACAGGACAACACAGGTTCCAGTTCTTCCGCTTTATAATAAATTACTTTTTCATAAATAGCATCATCGTCTGGTTTCACCCAAGCTATATCAGCATATTTCTTATGACAATAGGCTGCAGTTTTTTCATCAGTAGCAAAAAGTCCGGCCTTAGCTCCACACTCCACCACCATATTAGCAATAGTCAAACGCCCATCTATGCTCAGATTGTCGATAGTTGTACCACAAAATTCTAAAGATTTATAGGTACCTCCTGCAGCTCGTAAATCTCCCAAGACTCGCAGAATGATATCCTTGGCATAAACATAATCAGGCAATACGCCGTCAATGCTAATTTTAATAGTAGCAGGTACCTTCAACCACAGTTCACCCATACCCCAGACATAAGCCATTTCCGTGTACCCAATCCCGGTACTAAAACAACCGATTGCGCCATAAGTTGGTGTATGGGAATCAGTCACAAAACAAATTTCCCCGGGCTTAGCATAGCCCTGCTCCGGCATCAGCTGATGGCTAATACCACCGGTAGTAATAAAATTCTCCACCCCAAACTCCTCATGTAATTTATAGCCAAAGGTCAAACTGCGCGGATCATCTGGTAAGCAAGCTGGATTTAAATGGTCGTGAACTATTAAAAGTTTTTCCGGATATTTAACTTTTTTAAAACCCATTTCCTTAATTTTGTGATACATCATATCAGTATAAATATCATGACAACAAGCAAAATCAGGTTTTACCACTACTAAATCACCAGGATTAACATTGTCCATACCGGTGTTTTTCATAATAATTTTTTCCACAATTGTATGTCCCATATTTCCTCCTAAATAATTCCGTTCAGCTTCTGAGTACTTTTCACCAGGCCACCGTCCATAACTAACTTAAACAAATTATCGTCAATTTTGGGTATAGTATATGACTTACCTTTGTACAAGATTTCCTTATTCATCTCTACTGTTAGAAAATCTCCTTCTTCCACATCATCAGGCAGGTCAAGACACTCAATTAACAGTACCCCGTTGTTGATAGCATTACGAAAAAATATACGAGCAAATGATTTAGCGATGACACACCTAATACCGCTAGCTGCAATGACCTCAGCCGCTTGCTCCCGAGAAGAACCACAGCCGAAATTATTACCGGCCACAATAATATCACCTGGTTTAATCAAGGATGCCAGTTCAGGTCTTAAGGGTTCGAACATATGAGTTTTCCACTCCTCCACCGTTGGATAACACAAATGTTGCGTAGGAATAATAATATCCGTATCAATATCATCGCCAAACTTCCAAATACGTCCTTCCAATTTTAAAGCCACTACCATCCACCTCCTACTTTACCAGTAATAGCCGCTTGCACAGCAGTATATGTGCTAGTTAGGTAAATCCTACTTTTATCATAACCTGCATATCCAGTTTCATTATGAATGTCGTTACTAATTAACAATTCCTCAGCACCAATCATTCCCTGAACAGCAGGATTACCACATTGATTAATAACCAATCCTCCAGCATCTATAATGCTCTTAAGATAACCAGCATTGGCTGCAGCTATATAAATATCACTAGTAGCAGGTGCTACGGTCAAACGCAGCTTATAAGCAACTTTCTTATTATTTACAGCTTCTGCCACCTGTTTTATATCCTCTAAGTAACCACCGTAAGCGCCACCTACAAAAACAGCATGAACTTTCTCCTCCTTGAGTATGGCTGCACATACTTCAGCAACCGTACCCATGCTTGTTCTTATCATACTTAAGTCCAAGATGTAATCGGGCTTCTCTTCCGATTCGGCAGTAAAAAGAGCAGTTTTAATTTCAAGTTTTTGTAAATAGCCGCAGACAATCATCCGTTGCGCCAAATTCACATCTGCTGAATTCTCCAATTCCACAATGGTATCAAACGTTACCTTCTCCTTTAAGAGAGCCACTAATTTTCTAGCAGCATCTCTCATATCAGTACCATTCGGCAACTTACCTGTTAAGCACACACGAATAATCCGTGGTGGTATTATTGTTATTTTGCCATAAACAACGGCTTGTGCTAACTTACTACTACATTCAGGCAAACCAAGAGCCCCTACCGCGCCAACCATCATAATGTCCGAATCTGTTCCTACTACTACATCTCCTGCTCTCACTTTGGTAACCAGTAAATGGGCACTCATGGCTGTGCCATAATAATACTCCGTGCCATTACTCTTAGCGAAAGCTGCCAGTTCCTGTTGGTGTTGAGAACTTTTCGGCGAATTAGGAGGTATTACCTGGTCTTGAATAACATAAATATGTTCCGGATGCAGAACTTGTTTATGTTCACTTTTAATCAATTCCACAGTTTCTAAGGATTTCGCATTGTTAAGCACACAATAATCAACCTTCAGTTGAATATCTTCTCCATCTAAAGCATTTTTTTCTAAAACAGCTTCTAGTGACATGCCATCCTCCTTAAATTTTCTTTCTCACGATTGCCAATTTGAATTACTAAATAATATCAAACTTATCTCCTCCAGTCTAGTTTGTTTTCAATACGTGACATCTATTTTTCTCCACCAGCCAAGCTTTGGTATTTTGTGAATCGTTCCTGTACCCCAGCGATAGCTTCCTCAGTAAATTTCTCAGCAAATTCTGGGAAGGTTCTATACAAGGAAGCATATCTTACCTCTCTCATTAAGAAATCTTTAAGATCCATGGTAATATTCTTGGAATCCAAAATGAATGGATTTTTGCCTTCTTTTTGCAAATCAGGATTGAAACGATACAAATTCCAATAACCTGATTGTACAGCCAATTTCATTTCTTCCTGCGAAGTCCCCATTCCTTTTACTAAGCCATGGTTAATACAAGGTGCATACGCAATAACAACGGAAGGTCCATGATAAGCTTCTGCTTCTTGCAGTGCTTTTAACAACTGAGTAGGATTAGCCCCCATAGCCACACTTGCTACATAAACATATCCATAACTCATAGCCAATAAACCTAAATCCTTCTTTTTTGTTTTTTTACCACTATATGCAAATTGCGCTACTGCACCAATAGGAGTAGATTTAGAAGATTGTCCGCCTGTATTGGAATATACTTCCGTATCTACAATCAACACATTTACATCTGC
>CAZTGQ010000050.1:6761-9042 GCA_964613345.1 uncultured Acidaminococcales bacterium
ATTTCATAAGCCCAACCATCGCCGCCAAACATCCACACAGACTTTTTACTAAGATTTTCTTGATTGCGTAGTATATTGGTTTTAAGCAGTAATCCGGCATCTACAATCTCTGCTGCCTTTAAAACTGTCAACAGATCCTTAGTCGCTTGTTGATTGGCTTCACCATTATCATAGGTAGCAATCCAAGTAGCATATGCTTCTTTTAAAGTTTTATTAGTACTAAACTGACAAAGCTCCTCTAACTGTTGCGCTAAACGCTCTCTTTGTTGTGCCGTGGATAGATACATGCCCAAAGCAAATTCCGCATTATTTTCGAATAAAGAGTTTGACCAAGCAGGACCATGTCCATCCTTATTCGTAGTATAAGGAATGCTAGGCATTGCACCACCCCATGCTTGAGTGCATCCTGTAGCATTAGCTACAATTAAACGATCTCCATAAAGCTGCGTTAACAATTTCATATAGGGAGTTTCACCACAGCCGGCACAAGCACCGGAAAATTCCAATAATGGTTGCTCAAATTGGCTGCCCTTAATCGTATTTTTCCCCAAGGGATTATCCTTAGGTACAAGGCTCAAAGCATACTCCCAATTAGCTACTTCAGCACCCTGACTAGCCAGAGGCTTCATCACCAAAGCTTTTCCCTGTACAGGACAAACATTAACGCAAACACCACACCCCATACAATCCAAAGTATCAACCTGCATACGATACTGCAATCCTGCCATAGTCTTACCGCCTTTAGCTTCCACCAATGTCATTGCGGCAGGAGCCTTAGCAGCCTCGGCTTCATTAAACAAGAAAGGACGAATGGCGGCATGAGGACAGGCATAAGCACATTGGTTACATTGTAAACATTTAGAACTATCCCACTCTGGAACATCCACAGCTACGCCACGTTTTTCATATTGAGTAGTGCCTAAGGGCATAGTGCCATCCTCCATACCTTTAAAAGCACTTACAGGTAACAAATCGCCCTTCAAGCTGTTAATCGGCTGCATTAGATTTCTCACAAAAGCAGGTAATTCCTTCGTTTCAGTCACAGCAGTATCCTTAGCATCTTTCCAGCTAGCAGGTACTGTTACCTTTACTAATTTCTCAATTCCCTGATCTACAGCAGCAAAATTCATGTTCAATACTTTTTCGCCTTTGTTACTATATGACTTCACAATAGCCTTCTTCATATAATCTACTGCTTCTGCACTATGAATAATATTGGAAAGCTTAAAGAAAGCCGATTGTAATACCGCATTTGTTCTATTACCTAGACCAATTTCCTTGCCTATAGCTACCGCATTAATAGTATAAAAATTAATGTTATTAGCCGCAATATACCGCTTTACTTTTCCCGGCAAATGAGCATCCAATTCTGTTGCATCCCAAAGAGTATTTAAAAGAAAAGTACCACCTGGCTTGCATTCCTGCACCATATCATACAAATCGATGTAAGCTTGGTTATGGCAAGCTACAAAATCAGCTTCCGTTACTAAATAACTGCCAATAATAGGTTCACTGCCAAAGCGTAAATGGGAGCGAGTCAAACCGCCAGACTTTTTAGAATCATATTCAAAATAAGCTTGAGCAAACATGTCTGTATGATCACCAATAATTTTAATAGAGTTCTTATTAGCACCTACAGTACCATCACTGCCCAATCCCCAAAACTTGCAATTAACCAAGCTAGCTGGAGCAACATTCACCGATACACCTACAGACAAACTGGTAAAGGTTACATCATCATCAATACCTACGGTAAAATGATTTTTTGGATCGACGGCCTGCATATTAGCAAAAACGGCAAGAACTTGATTTGCTGTAAAATCTTTGATGGATAAACCATAACGACCAGCATAAATTTTAGGATTCTTCGTCGTTTCATTAAAGGCCGCACACACATCTAAGTATAACGGTTCACCCAAAGAACCAGGTTCCTTCGTACGGTCGAGCACCGTAATTTTCTTCACGGTTTCCGGCAAAGCTCCTAAGAAATGCTTTACAGAGAATGGTCTATATAAATGCACTTGTAAAAGGCCTACTTTTTCACCCTTAGCATTAAGGTATTGACAAGTTTCTTCTACTACACCAGCACTAGAACCAAGGACTACAATAACGCGCTCTGCATCAGGAGCACCATAATAGTTAAAGAGCTGATAATTGCGGCCTGTAATAGCATTAACTTTATGCATATATTCTTCCACGATACCGGGAATTGCATTATAAAAAGGATTAGCTGCCTCCCGACTTTGAAAGTAAACATCAGGATTTTGCACCGTACTTCTTA
>CAZTGQ010000051.1:0-4119 GCA_964613345.1 uncultured Acidaminococcales bacterium
AGCCTTGACCCTTTTAGTTTTCACTAATCCACCCTATGTCGTAAACGGTGCCACTCCCTATTTAGAGGAGGCTTTAGCCGCACAGATTGCTACCTTTGTAGTACAGTCCATTTCTCTAAATACGGCAGGGCTATTTATTACCGGCAGAGGTAAGCTTGGGGCCTTGGATACTTTAAAGGTAGTACTTAAAATGCCCATTATCTATGCCTTCCTAGCCGCTTTAATTGTTAGATTAACCGGCTTTGATGCTCCTAGCTTTTTCCTTTATCCTGTGATGGAGCTGGCTGCAAAATCAGTACTTCCTCTTGCTATGGTGAGCATGGGCATTCAACTGTCCAGAACGAAAATTGAGTGGCTTGACAAAGAGGTTTGGATTGTGAGCTTCCTTAAGCTTTTTGTTCTGCCTTTATTTGGTTTGTTAATTATTTATGGGGCTAATTTCTTCTCTCCCGGTTTTTTCACTCCGGTAGGAGCGGTGGTTTTTCTGATTTACTGCGCTATTCCTACGGCAGTTAATGTCTCTCTTTTTGCTATTGAGTTTGACAATAATCCGGCTTACGCTACTCAGGTGGTTATGAATACTACCGCCTTAAGCGGAATTTCTCTTACTATTTATATTTTCCTCGGGCATTTGCTCTTTATGTAGAAAATTTTTAGGACAGATCCTTATGCGGGTCTGTCCTTTTTCTTGGTAAAACAGGAAAAACCGAGCTTTTATAGGGAAAAAGACGGAGTTAGCCTCTAGAAAATTTGGCTATATATGTTACAATGAAGAAGTAAGAATTTTAAGCACACAAGGGAGTGGCTAATAAAAATTTTAGGAGGTAGGAAATGAGAAAAGAACATGATTTTATTGGTGAAATTGAGATTCCGGATGATGCTTACTATGGGGTGCAAACCATGCGTGCCCTGGAAAACTTTCACATTACAGAGCGCAGAGCCGATCCCCTTTTTATCAAGGCTATGGCCATGGTGAAAAAAGCTTCTGCTTTAGCTAATATGGATACCGGCCGTTTAGACAAGACCATTGGTACTGCTTTAGTGCAGGCTGCAGATGAAGTTATTGCAGGGCAACACGAGGACCAGTTCCCTTTGGATGCTATTCAAGGTGGCGCAGGCACTTCCTTTAATATGAATATCAATGAGGTGCTTTGCAATAGAGCCTTAGAGATCTTAGGCCATCCGCGGGGAGACTATGAGTATATTTCCCCCAACAATCATGCTAATATGGCACAATCCACTAATGATGTTATGCCTACTTCTATTAGAGTATGTGCTTTAAAGAGAACTGCCCTTATGATTACCGCCCTAGAGGAATTGGCAGATGCTTTGGATGCTAAGGGCGAGGAATTTAAGCATGTATTGAAGATGGGACGTACTCATTTGCAGGATGCAGTACCTATGACGTTAGGCTTAGAATTCAAAGCCTTTGCTTCTTCCGTACGCCGCAGTGTGAAGAGAATGAAGCATAGTAGTCAGGGTCTTAAAATTATGAATATGGGTGCTACAGCTATTGGTACTGGTCTTAATGCTGATCCGGAATATATTAAATCTGTAGCTAAGCATCTAAGTGAAATTTCCGGCTTTAGCATGCATACGGCGGAAAATCTTATTGATGTTACTAATAATACTGATGTTTTTGCAGATATTTCCGGTGGTTTAAAGGTTACAGCTTTAGCGTTGATTAAAATTTGTAACGATTTACGTCTGATGGCTTCAGGTCCCAGAGCAGGACTTTCCGAAATAAAATTGCCGGCTCGTCAGCCAGGTAGCTCCATTATGCCGGGTAAGGTTAATCCTGTTATTCCGGAGGTAGTGGATCAGGTTTGCTATCAGGTTATAGGTAATGATCTAGCTTTAAGTCTAGGCGTAGAAAACGGACAATTGCAGCTCAATGTTATGGAACCGGTGATGGCTCATAATTTATTCGGTTCCTTTAGATATATAACCAATGCAGTAACTACCCTCAGAAAGCTTTGTATTGAGGGCATTGAGGCGAATACTCAGATGTGTGAATTCTGGTTTGACCGTAGTGTGGGCATTGTGACCGCTCTCTTACCTCATATTGGTTATGAAAAGTGTTCCGCTTTGGCTAAGGAGGCCTTGGCCAAGGATATTCCTATCCGTAAGCTTATTGTGGATAAAGGAGTAATGAGTCAAAAGGATTTAGATATTATTTTATCTCCTGACCAAATGATGACCCCTGGTATTGCGGGAAAATCTCTTTTACCCAAAGAAAAAAGTAATTTCTAATAGTTAATTAACGAACTCTTATAGCTAGCCACCTGCCCCTTATTGCTAAATAATAAAGGACAGGTGGCTACTTGTATTCTACACAATGTGAACAAATGTAATTGAGGTGTGGACAGTTTTCCTGTTATAGGTTAGAATAATAGAGAGGAGAATTTATTGCACTCATCTATCAGGCAGGAAGCCTAAAAAAGGAGGAAAAGATGGAAACGTTAGTAAAAATTGTAGACGCTATGAATGACATCCTATGGGGTAAAGACTTGCTCTTGGTCCTCTTAGTGGGAACTGGTTTGTGGTATACCTTCCAGTTAGGCTTTATTCAAATTCGTGGTTTTAAAGAGGGCTTAAAAAGAACCTTTGGTGGCTTTCTGGCTAAAAAAACTACTGCAGGCAAGGACGGTATGTCAGAATTTCAAGCTTTAGCCACAGCTATTGCAGCCGGTGGTCCTGGTGCTATTTTTTGGATGTGGGTTAGTGCCTTTTTTGGTATGTCCACTATTTTTGCCGAAGCTGTGATGGCTCAAAAATTCAAAAAGGTGGATGCTGATGGTATGGTCACCGGTGGTCCCGTGTACTATATCAGAGCTGCTTATCAAGGCTCTTTTGGTAAGGTTTTAGCGGCACTATTTTCTGTCTTTATTATTTTTGCTTTGGGCTTTATGGGTAATGCAGTACAATCCAATTCCATTGCTGCTGCTTTTAGTGTGGCCTTCGGTACTAGTCCCATGATGATCGGTGTGCTTCTTGCTATTTTAGCCTATGCCATCTTTTCCGGTGGTATTGGACGTATCGCTAAGGTAACAGAAACAGTAGTACCCTTTATGGCTGCCTTGTATATTCTGGGCGCTTTAGGTATAATTATTGCCAATATTCAAAATTTGCCCTTAGTTTTTGAAGAAATTATTGTAGGTGCCTTTGCTCCCCATGCGATTGCCGGTGGTGTACTAGGCGCTACTGTAAAAACTGCTGTTAGTAAGGGTGTTGCTCGTGGATTATTCTCTAATGAAGCCGGTATGGGTTCTACTCCTCATGCTCATGCGGTAGCTAGGGTGAAGCATCCTGCTCAGCAAGGCTTTGTAGCTATGATTGGTGTTTTTATTGATACCTTTATCGTTTTGAATATGACTGCCTTTGTTATTATTATAACGAGATCAGTTACACCTGATGGCTCTTTAACCGGTGCTGCGTTGGCACAGGCTGGATTTTCCAGTGTTTACGGTCATGCCGGTAATATCTTTATTGCTATATGTATGTTCTTCTTTGCCTTTTCTACGATTATTGGTTGGTACTTCTTTGGCGAAGCTAATATTAGATATCTTTTCGGTAGCAAGGCCATTAAGCTATATTCTGCGCTAGTTTGCGTTTGCGTTTTCTTAGGAACCTTGGGCAAGGTAGAATTAGTCTGGAATATGTCCGACATGTTCAATGGCTTTATGGTTATTCCCAACTTGATTGGTTTACTAGCTTTAACTAAATTAACCAAGGAAGTTACTAAGGATTATTATGAGAACTTTAAGGGCTCAGCTGATGATAATTAAATAAGCTTAAGGGGACAGCTTTGCACACCTAATTTGGTTGGGTGGCTCTGCTGTCCTCTTCTTTTGCTTTTTTTCCGCTCCTGGATATGGTATAATAGCGCTGATATTGCTGAGGAGTGGCTATGCTTAGTCTAAAAAAGATAATTTTTTCTAAACTAAATATTATTGCTTGGACCTTGCTCCTTATTGGGTCTATTTTTATGCCTAAAAACCTTGCTGAGGCAAGGTCTGTTCGTGTGGGCTACATAGATTATCCTAATTTTATTGATAATGTGGATTTTCAATTTCAGGGTTATGGCTTTGAATATTTAAGTGAAATAGAAGATAATTC
>CAZTGQ010000051.1:4129-8174 GCA_964613345.1 uncultured Acidaminococcales bacterium
AGGTTTGAATACATCCATGATACCTGGTCCAATTGTTTAGCTAAGCTTTTAAGTGGAGAGATAGATCTTGTTTGTACGGCCCAGCGCTCTTTGGAGAGAGAGGCCTTATATAGCTTTTCTAAGAAACCCATTGGCATAGAATCAACCATTATCTATACTAGGGGAGACGAGGACGATATTGCTTACGAAGAGTTTTCTGCCTTTCAAGGGCGGAAAATAGGCATGTTGAAGGATTCCTTTCAAAATGAGCTTTATCCTGCCTATGCTAGGGAGCATAATTTTACTTGTAAAATCAGTCTGTATACTAATGAAACAGATATGATGAACGCTCTCACCAGAAAGCAGATTGATTTGGCCCTATGCGGCAGCTTGGCCAGACATCCCAGCTTTAAGCAGGTGGGGGAGTTTGGCGCGGAACCATTTTATTTTATGACCAGTAAAAATGATGAGGAGCTTTTGACTGCCCTTAATAGTGCTGTGGATAAAATAATGGCGAAGAATGTCTATTTCAATATGGAGCTTCATGATAAATGGTATGGGAAAAAGCAGAATTCTTACTATCCGAATTTTACCAGAGAAGAGCTCAATTACATAAAAAATGCGCCTGTATTTTCTGTGGGAGTGAGAGTAGCACGGCCTTTTGCCTTTAAAAAGAAAGATAATTCCGGATATGAGGGCATTATTCCGGGGTTAATGAATTTAGTGAGCAAAAAATCAGGACTCAAATTCAAATTTGCCTCTATTTCTCAGGACCATTGGCCTTTAGAAAGAGTACTTAATGGAGATTTTGCTTTAGGTGTGGGGTTTATAAATCCACGCTATATCAATAAAAAGCTTCCCTTGCTCATCTCTAAGCCTATCTTCGCTAGTGATTTTGTTAGCCTTGTTCGTATGGGAGAAAATCCTGGGCTGGACAGGAATCTAAGGGTGGGCTATGCTCAAAGTAGTGTCTTTTTAGACCAGGTGGTTAAGGAAAAATATCCCCTGGCTACCATTCTCACCTTTCCTACTTCCGCTGCTGGTGCCAAGGCTGTGGCAGACAAAAATATAGATGCTTTTGTGGTCAATAGCTATTCTGCTAATAGAATTTTGCAAAATCCTCGTTATCATAGCTTAACCTTAGTACCTAATTTTACTACCATAGAGAATCTTTATCTCGTCGGCAGAAATGATAAAGTAAATCCTCTGGTTATTTCCATAATTAATAAAACCTTGAATATTTTAAGCACCAAGGAAATTAATAGTGTTATTATTAATGAAACAGTGGTTAATAGCTATAGAGCAACTACGCAGGATTTCATTTATCAGCAGAGACATATGCTTTTCTTTATTGTGCTGCTTTTAGTTCTCAGCTTTATAATCTTTTTCCGTTCTAATATGATTAAATCTAAAGCCCTCAAGCAAATTAGTGCCAGTAATCAGCATTTAAAGCAGGTGGCAGCCATGGCTACAAGCTCTAATGAAGCGAAGAGCACCTTTTTGTCTTCTATGTCCCATGATATTAGGACACCTCTTAATGCTATTATTGGCTTAACAGTTTTAGCTAAGGAAGAGAAAGAAAATCAGGGAAGAGGGATTCAGGAATATTTAGACAAGGTTTTAATTGCCTCGAAAACTCTTTTAGGTATTGTTAATAATGTTTTGGATATGTCCGCTATTGAAAATAAAAAAATGCCGGTCAATTTACAGATCTTTAATTTACCACATATTTTAGAAGAGCTGGTAGAGGTTTATAGAGGCGAGTGTAAGCGTCGCCATATTGATTTGCAAATAGACTTTTCCGGTATTATTGAGCCTGTAGTAGAGGGCGATGATGGTAAAATTGTGAGAGTTATCGACAATCTTATTTCTAATGCCTATAAGTTTACACCAGGTGGTGGAAGAATTAAATTTATAGTCACGCAAAAAATCTATGATGAGCAAGCGCTTATTTTAGAATTTGTTGTAGAAGATAATGGCTGCGGTATGAGTGAGGACATGCAAAAGAGGCTGTTTTTACCCTTTGAGCAAGAGCGTGATGGAAGGTTAAATGCTAACAGCGGTGCTGGTTTAGGTATGTCCATTACTAAATATTTGGTGGATATTATGGACGGCAATATTAGCTTCACCAGTGAGCTGGACGTGGGTACTACCTTCAAGGTTAATCTTTTGCTTAATAGAGTAGCTTCTTCTGAGAGCACCAAGAAGGACTACTTTAGCGACAGTGGCAAGAGCTATGATTTTGCCGGTGCTAGAATACTAGTGGCAGAGGATAATGCCATTAATAGTGAAATTGTTAAAAAGCTTTTAGTTAAGGCTAATCTTGTGGTAGATATTGTACCTAACGGTAAACAGGCTGTAGATTGTTTTGCCAAGCATCAGGGTACGTCATATTACAGTGCCATTCTCATGGACATTCAAATGCCTGTGCTTAATGGGCTTATTGCTACCAAAAGGATACGTAAGCTGGAAAAGAAGGATGAGCATATTCCTATTATTGCTATGACAGCTAACGTTTTTGCCGAGGATATTGCCGCTACCAGCGGAGCAGGTATGGATGGACATATTGCTAAGCCCCTTAATAGAGAGGCTATGTACGCCACCCTGGCGAAGCTTATAAAAAAATAGAAAATAGATTAATTGGAGGGGTTGTTTTTCATGTTACTACCTAAGGAAGAGACAGCAGAAGAAATTAAGGCTCAAAAGCTGTTGGAAGAAAAGGAAGCAGAGGCTAGAATGCGCACCTACCATGGACCTATGGGAAAGCTTTTGGTGGTGCTACTGTGCGTTTGGACCTTATTTCAGCTTTACTTCACTACTGTAGGAGCTATTAGTGCCATTAATTTAAGAGCTATTCACTGTATGTTTCTTTTACTTTTTACCTTTTTGCTTTTCCCAGCTTACAAGTCGGAAGGACGTATACGCACTCTTCCACCACTTCTAGATATGCTTTTAATTGTTCTTAGCTTATGCAGCTTTGGCTATTTAATTATGAACTACACTAGTATCGATCAAAGCGTAGGCAGAATAACCTCTCTAGAGGTGGGTGTCGCCTTTGTTGGCCTTTTAGTTGTTTTTGAGGCAGCAAGAAGAGCCAGCGGCAATCTTATGTTTTTAGCACTGGTATTTTTAGCTTATAATTGGTTTGGGGCATATTTACCGGGCTTATTAGGACATAATGGCTTTACGCTGAAAAGAGTTTTAGTAACTCAATTTTGGGGGACACAGGGAGTATTAGGTACAGGCATTGGTGTTTCGGCTACCTATATTTTTCTCTTTGTTGTTTTTGGTGCTTTCTTAAAGCATAGTGGCTTTTCTCAATTTATTAATGATTTTTCCCTGACTTTGGTGGGTCAAACACCTGGAGGCCCAGCTAAAGTAGCGGTTTTGGCTTCTGCTCTTATGGGGATGATTAATGGCTCTGCCATTGCTAATGTGGCTACTACCGGTACCATTACTATTCCTCTGATGAAGCAAACAGGGTATAAAAAGGAATTTGCAGCTGCTGTAGAGGCGGTTGCTTCTACTGGCGGACAATTTTGTCCACCCATTATGGGTGCGGTAGGATTTGTGATGGCGGAATTTCTTAATCTCAGTTATACTAAGGTTATGCTTGCAGCTATTGTGCCTGCATTTTTATATTACTTTGGCTTACTTTTGGCCGTACATTTTGAAGCTAAAAGAACAGGTCTTTCAGGTTTAGCTAAGGAAAACATTCCTCAGGCTATGGATGTACTGAAAAATCAAGGCCATTTGGTGCTTCCTCTTGTAGTACTTATTGGTTTAATGTTCGGAGGCTACACACCTCTTTATGCAGCTGTTATTTCTATCTTTACTACTATTGCTGCCAGCTGGCTGAAAAAAGAAACTCGAATGGGCGTGGATAAAATCATTGCTGCCACTCTAGAAGGAGCCAAGGGTGCTATTTCTGTAGGTGTTTGCTGTGTGGTTATTGGTATCATTATTGGTACAGTTACTTTAACTAGCTTGGGACTTAATATGGGTTATATTATTCTTTCTCTGGTAGAAAATAATAATATTTACCTCACAGGTTTTTTAGTTATGA
>CAZTGQ010000051.1:8202-8963 GCA_964613345.1 uncultured Acidaminococcales bacterium
TATTGTTCAAGCAGTAGCAGTACCGGTGCTGATTAAAATAGGAACCTTACCTTTAACTGCTCATTTATTCTGCTTGATTTATGCCTGTCTATCCAATATTACGCCACCTGTGGCTATGAGTAGTTATGTAGCTGCCGGTATTGCCGGCTCTAACCAGACTAAGACCAGTTTATGGGCGGTGCGGCTTGGCTTAATAGGCTTTATTATACCTTTCTTTTTCCTGGATAATCCGGTACTGCTTTTTAGTGCCAAAAGTGGTGTGCCTATGTCCGCAACCTTGTGGGCAGTGGCTACAGCCACGGTAGGAACAGCTGCGATTGTAGCTGGCTTAGAAGGGTGGCTGGTCACTAGGTGCTCTGTTTTAGAGAGAGTAGTGCTAATTGGTTTAGGTCCTAGTATGTTATATCCTGGCTTGTGGACTGATCTCTTAGGCTTAGGCGGTTTAATTTTCATAGGTATTTATCAATTCATGACTCGTCCTAAGGTAGTACTTTAGGATGGTGTGATAAATCTTTCAACGTAGAAAGGGAGTTGGACAATGATGAGAAAAAGTTTGAAGCGTATGATGTGTATTATGGTAACAGGGGTAATGCTAGGTGGCGTTCTAAGTGGCTGCGGTGGCGAAAAGAAGGATGCTCCAAAGGCAGCAACAAGTGGTAAGGTTGTAAAAATTAATTTCCCTACAGCAGGTGCTTCCGGTGCTTTGTATGCGGTAGGTGCTGCTATCACTAATATGTGGAATCAAGAGGTCAAGGGAGTTA
>CAZTGQ010000052.1:0-8886 GCA_964613345.1 uncultured Acidaminococcales bacterium
GAAGCTGAAGAGAAAAGGGCACCACTTGCCTTGCTTCTCAGTTCGTATTATAATGAATAGATGATAGGAGCTTCACGAAGGAAAGGAGTGTTTTCCTATGTTAAAGAAAATCAAAGGAAAGTATATATTAGCTTTCAGTCTAGCCATGCTGCTAGTCATGACAGGAGTTGCTTTCGCAGCTCAAGGACAGGTGAGTAGCATGTCCGGACAGGTGGTATCAGTGATAGCCGTTGGTACAAGAGTAACGGAGGGGACGGTTTTGGTACGAGTCAAAACCTTAGCCGGCAATGCTCCTGCGGCCAGGGCTAATTGCAGTGGCAGGGTGACCTCGGTGGTTAGTAATGGCAGTAATATTTCCGCAGGACAGACTGTTGCTCAGATAGAGCCTTAAAATTTATGAAGGCCGGCGTGAATTTTCCACGCCGGTTTTTCTAGTATGAGAAGGAGCAAATAATGAAGCTAGTCAGAGGATTGTTTTTTACGCTTTGTTTTTTGGTGATAACCCAAGTAGCTCTTGGGGCTACACCAATTATTGCGGTAGAGGAATTAAGACCCGGTATGCGCGGTTATGGTAAAACAGTTATTTCCGGAGCTACCATTGAAACCTTTCAGGTGGAGGTTCTTGGTGTTACCGGTAGTACCACCATGGGACATAATATTTTGATTAAGGCCTCCGGTCCTCTTTTGAAAAGAAGTGGGGGCATTGCTCAGGGTATGAGTGGTAGTCCTGTGTATATTGAGGGAAGACTAGCTGGGGCAGTAGCCTTTGGACAAGCTTTCTCTGATCCTAACTACTGTTTTTTAACTCCTATTAACGAAATGCTTAAGCTTTTTGATCGCACTGATCCAAGGCCTTCGGTTTTCATACCTAAAAATACGCCTTTAATGACCTCGGGTTTCACTACTGAGGGACTATCTTATTTAAATGAGCAGCTTAAGCCCTTTAATTTGGTATCCTATGCTGCTCCCACCGGTCAGGGGGACTTTTCTTCGGTTCAACTAGAACCGGGTAGCTCCATTGGTGTGGAATTAGTGCGCGGCGATATTACTCTGGGAGCTATTGGCACGGTGACCTGGATGGACGACACCGGCAAGGTTTTGGCTTTTGGTCACCCCTTTATGCAAAGAGGGGAAAGTGATTATTTCATGACCAATGCTTGGATTTTCGCTTCCGTACCTAATATGCAAAGTGCCTTTAAGGTAGGGGCCTTGGGAAAATCCCTGGGCAATATTATTCAAGACAGATCCTCTGGTATCGCTGGGGTTGTAGGGGGTAACAGTAAAATTATTCCCATGTATGTTTCCGTAACGGACAAGGACAGAGGACAGCATAAAAGCTCCTCAGTACAGCTGGTAACAGATGAAAACCTTGCACCGGCACTGGTGGATAGTGTTTGTTACAACACGCTGGTGAAAACTGCTGACCGTAAGGGCGGCGGCACTAGTCGCATGAGCTTTACTATTTCCGCTAGAGGAGAAAAAGAAGGAGAAATCCATTTAAAGAGAGATAATATGTTTAGCAGCACCACCGATATTGGCAGGGCCACGGACAGTGAGCTGCAATATGCCTGTAAGATGTTGTTAAATAATAGATTTGACAAGGTGACGATTTTTGATATTAATGTGGATGCGGAAATTTCCTCGGATTATGAGGTGGCAGAAATTGTCAGTGCCAGCTTGCCCCAAAGAAAGGTTCACCAAGGTCAAGAATTGCCTATAGAAGTCACCTTTAAGCCTTATAGAAGTAAAAATATTACTAAAAAATTCAACTTTAAGGTTCCTGCTAAGCAAGCCATAGGCCCCATGCAGCTCATTGTGCGGAGCGGTAATTCTACAGGCTGGCTTAGAACTGCTTTGCAAAATATGAAAACCACGGAAGAAGAGCAGGTGCAGCTTCTTACCCAGAAGAGAACTTTTAAGGATTTTCTGCAGGAGTTTAATGATGCTGATAGCAATAACGAAATTGTGGTAGATATTATTTCTGCCGGCAGTGGTAGGGCTACTACTGTGTCCAGTGCTGAAACGGCTACCAGTGGCGGTCTAAGGCAGTTATTGAAGGGCAGTAGATATAAGCAAAAATACCCCATGGATTTTATTAGCACGGGGGAGGTCAGTCTTAACGTGGAGGTAGTTTCACGGTAGATAAGTACATTTGCTGCAAATTGTAGTATAATATTTAGGATAGTAGAAAAGAAAATTGAGGTAGCTTATGCTGGAAGCAACAGGTCGTAAACTTTGCCACAAGGTAGGAAACTTCATAGAGGATAAATGTGCCAGCACAGGTCGCATTGTTAATTTGTGCTTGGCAACCCTAAGACAATTGCCCAAGGTTAATCGACGTGAGGTTATTCGACAAATGGCGAAGCTAGGCGTTGATTCCTTACCTATTGTGACCATGACTATTATGTGTACCGGTATGGTTTTTTCTGTCCAAACAGCTAAGGAATTTGTGCGCTTTGGCGCAGCAGCTTCTGTAGGTGGAATCGTAGCCATTGCCATGGGTAGAGAATTGGCCCCTATTCTGACAGGAGTAGTGGTGGCTGGTCGTATTGGCGCTGCTATTGCGGCAGAAATTGGTACCATGAAGGTGACCGAGCAAATTGATGCTTTGAAGGTTATGGCTACAAGTCCCATTTCCTACTTAGTGGTACCACGCTTTTTGGCTATTGTGCTGATGCTTCCAATTTTGATTTTATATGCTAACATAGTGGGTAATTTTGGCGGTTGGCTAGTAGCTACAAATTATGCGGATATTAGCAGCTATATGTATGTGGACTCCATTCGTCAGTTTGCTACTAGCTGGGATTTTACCGCCGGCATGCTTAAGGGAGCCGTTTTTGGTGGCATTGTAGCCATTGTAGGCTGTCATAAGGGCCTTTTGGCTAAGCAGGGAGCAGAGGGAGTAGGTATTGCTACTACTGCTTCTGTAGTGTTATCCATAGTTTTAATTTTTATTAGCAATTATTTTTTATCATTGATTTTGTTTGTGCAAGGAGGCTAAGCTGTGGCACAGGAGGTTATCCAATTTCAAGATGTCTGCAAGGCCTTCGGCTCTAAGGTGGTTTTAGATCATGTGAGCTTTCAGGTTCATAAGGGCGAAACTCTAGCTGTTATTGGTCCCAGTGGCACAGGCAAAAGTACCGTTTTAAAGCTTTTGATAGGACTTTTGCAGCCCGATAGTGGAAATATTTTGCTCAAAGGTCAGTCCGTAGCTTCCTATACAGAAGAAGAGTGGGACGTATTGAGACGGAGTATGGGCATGGTTTTTCAATATTCTGCTCTTTTTGATTTTTTAGATGTGGGAGAAAATGTGGCTTTTGGCCTAAGGCAGCATACTAAGGACACCGAGGAAGAAATCCAGCGAAGAGTAGCGGAGCTACTTCGTCAGGTAGGACTACCGGAGGCGGCACATAGCTATCCGGCAGAATTATCCGGAGGAATGAAAAAAAGAGTGGGCCTAGCAAGGGCCTTGGCTTTAAACCCAGATATTATTTTTTATGATGAGCCTACAGCGGGGTTGGACCCCATTATGGCCAATAATGTGAGTCGTTTGATTTTAGAAACAAAGAAGCGCTTGGGAGTAACCTCTCTTTTAGTTACTCATGATATGGCTTCCGCTTTTTTAGCAGCAGATAGGGTGTTACTCCTGTCCGAGGGGCATATTGCTTTTCTAGGTACGGTGGAGGAAACCAAAGCCAGTAAGGATCCCTTAGTAAGGGAATTTATCAGCGGGGCAGCATTTTTAGCTGAGGAAGGAAAAGGAGGTAGACCATGACAAATAATAGCAACGAGGTCAAGGTGGGCGCATTAACCTTGGGTGGTCTGTTTATCTTTTTCCTCTTAATCTCTTTTTTAGGTGCTTTTAACTTTATGGGCGGAGGCTATACCTTAAACGTCCTCTATGATGAAGTAAACGGACTTAAAATTGGCAACGAGGTGCGTTTTGCCGGTGTACCCATCGGTAAGGTGGATAATATTTTAGTCGATGGTACGAAGGTAAAAACTGTTTTAAAGATTGAGGGAAAACAGAAAATACCTCTAGGCTCTAGATTTTCCATTGGTATGGATGGAGTTTTAGGAACAAAGTTTGTTACTATTGAGCCCCCGGGCTTAGCTGATGGAAATTTCTATCAGGATGGGGAGGTTTTAAAGGGCAGGCCTGCCCAAGGCTTGGATCAGTTTATGGCATCCTCTGCCAAGGTTTTGGAAAAGCTGGAAGGAATTGCTGATGCCTTTCAAAATGTCTTTGGCGATAAAGAGGTACAGAACTCTATGAGAAAGGGTTTTGTTCAGTTGGGTGAGGTTACAGAAAATCTAAATAGATTCACTAAGGTCATGGCAGATTCAGCAGAAAATAATCAGCAAGAAATTGCCGCCATGGTCCAGGAGCTTCACAGCATGAGTAGTCATATGAATAGCCTGCTAAGAGAAACGGATGCCAATGGTGCTACCGGCAGAAATGTGGCAGCTATGGCTGCTAATATGGCTACAGCCAGCAAGAGGATTGAGAATATGGCTAAATCTCTGGAGGAGGTTGTGACAGACCCCAAGGTTAAGGGAGATTTGAGGGATACTATTTCCAATACTAAGGAGACCACCGCCAGAGCTAAACAGATTATGGGCGTTGTTACTGATGCTAAGGTTCAGGCGGATGTTGTTTATAATGAGAAAAATAGGAAGTGGCGCACGGATGCAGGCGTAAAATTTCCTTTAAATGAGACTAATTCTCTTTTCGTGGGAGGAGCAGATATTGGGGATTCTAACAAGCTGGATTTGTATTACAATCGCCGACTTAATGACCGTTTTGAGGTTAGAGGTGGCGTGATGTACGGAGAATTTGGTTTGGGAGCTAACTATACAATTGTGCCTAAGGTAAAGCTTTTCACAGATGTATATGATTTTAATGATGCGAAGCTGAGGGTTGGTGCAGAGTGGGCGGTAACACCTAATTTCTCTCTTATTGGACAAGCTATGAACGTAAGAGGAAGTGGCTCTGATACAACCTACTTAGGAGTAAGAACCTATTTTTAAGACGGCAAGGGGTGTTGACTTTGCCGAAAGAAAACATTATAATTAACCGTACTGACTTTGTAGTCAGCATACAGGAGGGTGAAGCATGATTAAGGATAGTTTATTAAAAAGAGCCGTTTTAGGTGCTCTAGTTTTAAGCGTGTTTTCTGTAGAAGCTTTGGCTGCTACGGTGGATTTGAATCTGGAAAAGGCAGTATCTCTAGCCTTGAAAAATAATTCTAAGGTTAAAATTTCTACAGCAGAGCTGGCTGCTGCTAAGGCCGGCAAGGAGCAAGCTTACGGCGCTCGGTGGGGTTCCATTACTGCTAGCCATAGTTCAGCTAGAAATGATAGCTATATATTGCCTTCCTCAGCTGAAAGAGTTAATAACAATTTTTCTAATAAGGTTTCTATTTCTGTACCTATTTATTCCGGTGGAGCCTTGGAAGCCAATATTAAGAGTGCTGAGGAAAATTATAAGTACTATCAATATGGCATGGATAGCTCCTATCAGGTTACCAAGTACAATGCTACCAAGGGCTATTACGATGTGCTTCAAGCTAGCAATTCTGTGACTCTTAGTAAAGAAACAGTGGCACGCTTAGCAGATCATTTAAAAAATACAGAAGCACAATTTAACGTAGGAGTAGTAGCTAAGGCGGATGTTTTGCGTAGCCAGGTAGAGCTAGCAGATGCTAAGCAAACCTTGACTAAGGCGGAGAATGCCTATGATGTAGCTGTTGCTTCTCTGGATAATATTGTGGGCTTGCCCCATAGTACGGTTTTAAATATGAGTGAAGGCTTAGAGTACAAGGAAACTAATTATACCTTAGAAAATTGTTTAACCTACGCTATGGCTAATAGACCGGAAATTCACCAGGCAGAGGCTTCTGTGGAAATGGCTAAGGCCTCTAAAACAGCAGCTAATGCCGGCAATTTACCTCAGGTAGGTGTAGAGGCCAGCGAGGCTTGGAACAAGGATAAATTCCCAGGCAGTGATAGAAGTAACTGGGCAGTGGGAGTGTCTGTTTCTATGAACGTTTGGGATTATGGTGTTACTGCCGCTAAGGTGGCAGCAGCTAAGGCCAATGTAGTTAAGGCTGAGGAAGGCTATAGACAGACTGTAGATACGGTTCAATTGGATGTGAGAAATAATTATTTGAGTATGAGAGAAGCGGAGAAGAGAATCAGTACATCTTCTGTGGCTGTAGCTCAAGCAGAGGAGGATTATCGTATTGCGGTAATTCGTTATCAGGCTGGAGTTGGTACTAATACTGACGTTATTGATGCTTCTGTGGCTTTGACGCAAGCAAAAAATAATTATATTTTAGCCCTTTATGATTACAATACCTATTATGCTCTCTTAGAGCAATCTATGGGTGTTCCTGTAGGAGAGGCGTAAATCATGTAGCACCGCCGAAAGGCGGTGTTTTTTTTGTGTAAAATTTGGTATACTAGAGAAGGTAATAAAGCATTGCGCTTATCTCATTTTGTAAGGGGAAGGATTTTTTCTCCATGGGTAAATATATTAAAGCTATTGCCGGCGCATTAGTGGTTCTTGCAGTGGTTTATTTGGGGCTAATGAAGCTGGTCCTACCGAGCTACTTAGCTACTGCCGTGCCGGCTATAGAAAGCATGGCTACACAATATATAAATGGACAAGTACAAATTGGTAGCATGACAATTTCTCCTGGGCTGGGGTTAACCGCAGGGGATATTTCTGTTGTTAATATTAGGGGAGAGAAGATTTTGACTGTTCCCTCTGTAGATATTAGCATTAATCCCTTTATGGCCGTGGGCAAGGAAGGGGCAATAGGAGCAATTAGTGCTATCAAGATTAATAATCCTGTGGTTAATTTAACTATGGATAAGAGTGACAAGTGGAATATTAGCGGCATCCTCAAGACTACAGAGGAAAAGTCCAACCCTTTTCGGGGGAAGGTCTATGTCAATAATGGTCATCTCCTAGTTGAAACTCCCTATGGAGTCTGGGAGGGTGGTATACAGGGGCATGTGGATGCTGCCAAGGAACCCGAATATGCAGTGGACGTGGAGCTTATTTTAGAAAATGAAAATTTATCCCTTACGGGTTATGTTAATACCGACCTTGAGGGAAGATTAAACGTCAAAACAGACCGCTTAAAGCTGGATAGCTTCGCTAAGCTTTTAGGGCATTATCTACCGGTGGAAAATTTAAAAGGCTCCTTGCAGGACGTAGATATGTCTTGGAAAAATACGGGCACGGTTTCTATGAGTGGTGGTGCTTCCTTTGCTAAAACCAGTGGCATCTTGGTGACTAGGGGCTACCGCGTGCCTCTAGCCTTGGATGGCGATTTAAATTTCAAGGGGATGGTGCTTCAGGCTAAGAAGCTTAAGGTGCTGGTACATAAGGAAGTGTGCCTAGTTCAAGGTGGCCTTGATTTAACGGATACTGCTAACCCCAGGGCAGAAGAATTAAGCCTTGATTTTCACAATTTTGCTCTTAAAGCGGCAGAAGATAGTCTTCCTGTAGAGGGAATGCTTAGAGGCTCAATTATTGTTAACGGTACAAAGGATGATTTTACTGTGGACGGTACCCTAACCTCACCTGCCTTGACCTATAAGGGCATAACCTTTACAGATGTAACGCTTCCTCTAGCCAGCAGTCAAGGTAAGCTTTTGGTGCAAAATGCTACCGCTGACTTCGGTCATGGCAAGCTAGCTCTTACCGGAGAATACGGACTGCAAACAAAAGCCGTAGCTTTGGGCGTGGATGCGCATCAAGTGGAGCTGGATGATTTGTTGGATACTAGCTACGGTACAGTTAAGGTAAATGGTAGTATGCTTTTAGCCGGGAGCTTAGGCGAGGATAGCTTAAGGCTCAGCAGTGTGGGAGATTTCATGAGCTGCACCTGGCAAAACACTCAGCTTCAAAATTTAGCTGTAGATGTGGAGCTGTCCGGCGATAATTTCAAGCTGAATAATTTCTCCGGTAGTACAGCCCAAGGTGGTTTGGTTTTGGGTCAGGGTGCATTAGAAAATGGTAAGCTGGAGGGCCAAATTTCTTTAGTGAATTTGCCCATTGATGATGCACTGCCTTTAGTGGGCAGTACTGGTAAGGGACTGTTATCCGGTAATTATAAGCTTTCCGGGAGCGTAGCTAGACTGAATGTAGAAGGCGGATTTTCCTTGGCGCAGGCAGAAATTAAGGGCATCCCGTTACAGGAAGCCCATGGCTTTGCTAAGTGGCAAAATGGAGTTTTAAGCCTTAAAAGGGTTGAAGTCAATATGGAGCAGGGTAGGCATACCTTAGATGGTACGGTTGATCTTAGCGGCGGGGAAGCGGTGGTGGATTTAGCTGTTGCTACGGAAAGGGTTAGAATAGAGCCCTATTGGCAGCAGCTTGACCAAAGCTGGCCGGTGACTGGTAACTTAAGTAATAAAGTAAGCATTAAGGGCCCGTTGTCCCAGCTTGTAGTTAATGGCAGCGTTCATGCTTGGGACGGCAGTGTGAATAAGTTCTTGGTAGATGATGTGGCCGGTAATTATGTTTATGAAAAAGGTAAATTTACCTTTAATAACTTTGTAGTTCGCACCCTTACAACGGATATCAAGCTAGATGGTACTCTTTTGCCGAGTGGGAAGCTAGATATAGGTATTGATGCTAAGAATGTGCATTTAGCTCGCATTCCCGGACTGCATAATTATGCTGAGGTGGAGGGCTTAGCGGACTTTAGCGGTGCTGTTTCCGGTACCTATAAGGATCCGGTTTTTGATGGTGCTCTAACTTCAGATAAGGTGCTTATTAATGGCGAGGGCTTTACCGGGTTAGCGTGCTATTTGGAAAGCAGGGAGGGACGCGTTAATAATCTGAATGGTACCTTCCAGCAGGCTGCC
>CAZTGQ010000053.1:0-8809 GCA_964613345.1 uncultured Acidaminococcales bacterium
GCAGCTCTTACTGGATTTGATAGCTATTGATAAAATCGGTCGTAGGGAGTGACAAGGATGTTGGAAAAAGCAAAAGAAGCGTTACAACTAGAAGCGGAAGCTATTTTAGCTTTAGTGCCTAGAGTAGATGAACATTTTCAGTCGGCCTTGGAGATGATACTTTCCTGTGAAGGTAGAACTGTAGTCACCGGTATGGGCAAATCCGGCATTATCGGCCGTAAAATGGCTGCTACCTTTGCCAGCACGGGAACTCCCTCTCTCTATCTGCATCCGGCAGAGGGCATTCATGGAGATTTAGGTATGGTCACCTCTAACGATGTGGTATTGGCGCTGTCCAATAGTGGAGAGACTGCTGAGGTGTTACATATATTGCCTTCTTTAAGACGTATCGGCGCCAAAATTATTGCCATGGTAGGTAATCCTGATTCCACCTTGGGGAAAAATGCAGATGTAGTTTTAAACGTAGGTGTAGCTAGAGAGGCCTGTCCTTTGGGCTTAGCACCTACCTCTAGCACAACGGCGGCACTGGCTTTTGGTGATGCCTTGGCTATGGAGCTTTTATCTGCTCGTCACTTTACTGCTAAGGAGTTTGCTGTTTTTCATCCAGGTGGTAGTTTAGGGCGGAAGCTGCTTCTAACAGTGGATGATATTATGCATAAGAATGAAGAAAATCCCTTGGTGACAGGGAATATGAGCGTGAAGGATGCTCTCTTTGTTATTACGGATAAGGGGCTGGGAGCTGTGTCCGTAGTGGATGAAGAAAAGCGCTTGGTAGGACTTTTGACGGATGGTGACGTGCGCCGTGGTTTATCCAAGGGCTTTGCCTTTTTAGATAGGCCGGTGGTAGAAATTATGACCAAGACACCTAAAACTATCACCAGAACGAAATTAGCAGCAGAAGCTCTGCATCTCATGGAAAGTAATAAGCCTAGACCTATTACTGTACTACCGGTGGTGGATGCTGAGCAAAGGGTTGTGGGACTTCTTCATATGACGGACTTAGTCCATCAGGGGGTAGTCTAATGACTGCGTATGAGAATTTAAAGGTACTGGCTCTAGACGTGGACGGTGTTCTCACTGATGGTAGCCTTTACATAGGCCCTCAGGGAGAAGTCTTCAAACGCTTTCATGCCAAGGATGGCTTAGGCATTAGCCTAGCTCAAAGAGCAGGACTTACCGTTGTTTTTGTCACCGGTAGGCAAAGTGAAATACTTCGCACCAGAGCTAAGGAATTGCGCATCACCTTGGTGAAGGAGGGAGTGCAGGATAAGGGAGAGGCCCTTCGTCAGCTGGCTGCTGAGCTTAAAGTGCCGCTTAGCGCTATTGGCTTTGTGGGAGATGACCTTATTGATTTGCCTGCGTTTAGGGTGGCAGGGTTTACCTTTGCACCCATGGATGCAGCGCCAGAGGTAAAGGTAGTGGCAGGCTACGTAGCTCAAGCCAAGGGAGGGCGTGGCGCTGTAAGAGAAATACTGGAGCTAATATTAAAGGACCAAGGCCTTTGGACGGAGTTAGTTCAGAGCTATGGAACTAAGGGACAGGGAGATAGACAATAATGTGGCTGTACTATTTATTGAAAACCGTCAGTTTTCTCATATGCCTTTTGCCCTACAAGCTAGTGGTGCTAATTGGGCGTAATTGTGGTAAACTGTATTGGTATATAGCCAAAAAACAGAGAATACGAGCAGAAGAAACCATGGTGGAGCGTTTACAGATATCACAGGTAAGCGCTAAAAAGCACATTCACCAGTTGTTTTTAAATCTGGGTATGACTTTCATGGAGATTCTTTATATGCCAGCTTTAAATAAAGATAACATTAGAGGGCTGGTTTCTTTCGACCGCCCTGACGTGCTTTGGGAAGCCTTGGCTAAGGGTCAGGGAGTGGTGATGCTAGCCTGCCACATGGATAACTGGGAATGGCTGGGAGCTTCTTTAGCACTCAACGGTTTTCCTATTAGTGCGGTGGAGAAACCGCAGCCCAATAGAGTTTATAGTGATTTTATGAATGAATTAAGACGGGGTGCGGGCCAAGAAATTTTTTCCCGAGGGACGGGAGAGATTTTAGGCTGTGCCAGAGCTATGAAAAAAGGCAGGATGTTAGGGCTCATTGCTGATCAGGATGGTGGCTATCATGGAATTTTTGTTCCCTTTTTGGGAAAGATGGCTTCTACTCCCACAGGTCCTGCTTATTTTGCCAGAAAGTTCAATGCTCCCATTGTGCCGATTTTTATTGTGAGAAAGCCAAGTGGTTATGGTCATCAGGTGATTGTTAATGATCCCATTTATTACGAAAAAACCGGGGATGAAAAGCAAGACGACTATAATGTGACCTTGAAAATGACTCAGGCCGTGGAAGCTATTATTAAAAAATATCCGGATAACTGGATTTGGTTCCAGCACCGTTGGAATACGCCCTACGAGGTAGGAGAGGATGTGAGCAAATAGTGTTGTCCACTCATAAAAAAACAATTCAGCTGGTGCTGGGTGCGATTTGCCTCATGGGTCTCATTATATTTTGGCTCACCAGTACCTCCTCAGTGCCTGACAATCAAAACGTTGAGCCGCCAAAGGTGGCTCCCAGAGCTATTTTAAACTCTACCCTGGAGGAAAATAAGGACGGGAAAAAATCTTGGGAGCTTACGGTAGGAGAGCTTGTGTATGACGACAATAAAGCCAATGCCACTTTAAAATCCGTGGATGGTAAATTCTACGCCGAAGATGGTACGGTCATGCATATCACCGCCGATGAGGGCACAGTGAATTTAGCAAGTAAAAATATTACGCTGACGGTAAAGCCCAAGGGAACTACTTCTGATGGCGGCGAGGTTACCGCAAAGAAAATTACTTGGATTAATGATGGAAGACTGGTTGTGGCTGAAGGCGATGCACGTATTAGCAAGGAGGATGCTATCGCTACAGCGCAAAAAGCTACTATGGATGTAGCTATTAATAAATTAAAAATGGAACAGAAGGCTCAGATTACGAAGGGAGTCAAGCGCTAATGAAAAAAACAAGTCTAATCTTTAGTTTGGCTTTAATGGCTATGCTGGCAGTAAGTGTACCGGCTTTGGCTGCATCCTCCTTGGAGGGGGATGCGGTAGAATATGATTTCCGCAGCGGACAGGCTATTGCTACCGGCAATATTGTACTAACCAGAGATGATGGTAAGGCTACCGCTAAAAAAGCAGAATATAATACCAAAACCGAAAATGGTAAGTTAGAAGGTAGTGTGGTAGCGAACCAAAAGGATGCTCATCTCACCTGTCATACTTTATTTTTTGCTCAGGGTGGCGATCACTTGACTGCTGTGGGTAATGCTGTGCTGAAAAAAGAGGATAAAACCTTAAGAGCGGCACAGGTAGAATATTATGGTCAAAGACAGTATGCAGAAACTGTTGGTAGCTGGGCTCAAATGGGCATGGACGATGGCAGCACCATGGATGCTACCTCTATGAATTATGATATGGGGCAGGGGCTTGCTCATGCTGAGGGCAATGTGCGTATCAGCAGTCCTCCCAGGAAGCTCACTGCTAAGGCAGATAGAGCCGTATATAATACTAAGCTGGAGGATGGCACTATTGACCTCATAGGCAATGCCACTGCTACACAGGACGGTAATACTGTCAGCGGTAATACTTTGACTTTAAAGGGCGCAGGCGGTAAGGTAGCTGTAGCTAAGGGAGATGTACGTTTGGTATACATACCGAAGGAAGATGCGACCAAGGGGCAAGGAACCATTGTGAACATTAGTAGTGGGGACGGATATCAGGGCACTCGTGTGAGAAATTGGCCGGGAGAATCTGTAGCCGTAGGTCAAACCGCTATAGCGTAAGGAGAGTAGACATTGAAAATTATTGCTCAGGACTTAATGAAAACCTATGGAGGACGCCGAGTGGTGGATTCCGTTAATATTGAAGTAGAGCAGGGGAGTATTGTAGGGCTCTTGGGGCCTAATGGTGCCGGTAAAACTACCACCTTTTATATGATAGTGGGCATTGAACGGCCGGATGCTGGTAGGGTGTATTTGGATGATAAGGATATTTCTCAACTGCCCATGTACAAACGAGCTTTACAGGGTATTGGCTACCTGCCACAGGAGGCTTCCATTTTTAGGAAGCTGACGGTGGAGGAAAATCTTTTAGCTATTTTGGAAACCGTGGAAGAATCTGAAGAGAAGCGCAAGGAAAAGATGGAGGCTCTCATAGGGGAGTTTCATATTGACCATATTCGTAAATCCTTGGGTAGTGCTTTGTCCGGCGGCGAAAGACGACGGGTAGAGATTGCCAGAGCGCTAGCCACAGACCCTGCTTTTATTTTGCTAGATGAGCCCTTCGCCGGCATTGACCCTATTGCGGTGGGGGATATTCAGGTGATGGTGGCGCATTTAGCCCAAAGGGGTATCGGCGTATTAATTACTGACCATAATGTTAGAGAAACCTTGAGTATTGTAGATAAGGCCTATATTTTAAATAATGGGCAAATATTAGTAGAGGGCACCAGTGAAACGGTAGCCAACGACCCTATTGCGAAGAAATTCTATTTGGGCGAAACCTTTAAAATGTGAGGGTGGAGACATGCGTATTCTAGATAAATATATACTAAAACAGATGCTGGCTCCGTTTGCTTTTGGCGTAGCGGCCTTCTCCACTATTTTTGTAGCTAGCTCTTTTCTTTTTCGGGTAGCTCAATATGTTACTGAGTATGGTGCTTCTGCTTCGTCCATCGTGCGCTTGTTTTTGTGTCTCATGCCGGAGGTTATTAATTATACTTTTCCCATGTCCATGCTTTTAGCTTCTCTTCTAGCTATGGGGCAGTTATCCTCCAGTAGCGAGATTATTGCTATGCGCAGTGGCGGTGTTAGCTTTAAAAGAATTGCTACACCTGTTTTATTGGCAGGCTTTGTCATTAGTATGTTTTCCGTGATTTGGGCGGAGAAGGTAGTACCGCCGGCTAAAACTGCTTATGAGCGAATTATTGATTATGAAATTAAGCATGATGCTAAGCCTAAGAGCCAGAGCCATATTATTTTGAAAACTATTAGTAATAACCAGCTTGCTCGTTTGACCTACGCACGTAGCTTTGATGAGGTGGCCGGTACTATGAATGATATTACCATTGAAGAGTGGGAAAATGGACATATTGTCAGGATCCAGCGCACTCCCAAGGCGAAATGGGAAAACGGCACCTGGATTATGGAGGGTGGCACCATCATGGACCTTACCGGTAAGGATGGAGTCACTAGAAATATGAGCTTTGGAGAACAGATACTACCTGTCACGGAAGCACCTAAAACTATTACCATGGAGCAAAAGACTCCGGACCAAATGACTATTGGCGAGTTAAGGCAGTATAGTTCTCTGCTCCAAAGTCAGGGCCAGCCGGTGCTCAAATATGTAATGGAAATGTATTCTCGCTTTACTATTCCCTTGGCCTGCTTCTTTTTTGCACTCATAGGTACGCCTTTAGGCGTTCAGGGGCAAAGAAGTGGTACTTCTATGGGATTGGGCTTTAGCGTAATTATTATATTTATTTATTATTCAGTAATGACCTTTATGCAGGGACTGGGTCAAGGTGGCGCAGTACCGCCCTTAGTAGCAGCAATATTGCCTAATGTGATTTGCGGTATTTTCGGCGGTTGGCTTATTTGGCAAAAGGATAAATAATTTATTGTTACGTGCAGAGGCGGCAGAAATGCTTGTAGATATGTTGTAACTTAGAAGGAGGTGTGGCATGTTCGGAGTGAGCTTAATTTTACTTTTGGCTATCATGGGTGGCGCCATAGCCTTTATTGGCGATAAATTAGGTAGTAAGGTGGGGAAAAAGCGCTTAACAGTCTTTGGACTCAGACCACATTACACCTCTATTTTAATGACTGTCCTGTCAGGTATTATGGTAGCAGTGGCTACCATCGGAGTACTTACAGCAGCCTCTAAAGAGGCTAGGACGGCTCTATTCGGTATGCAGAAAATTCAGCAGGAAATTCGAACCTTAACCAAGGAAAGAAATGCTATCCTAGTAGAATTAGACCAGCAAAACAAAAAAATTAAAGTGCTGGATGAAGAAATTAGTCGCACCACCAAGGATTTGGAGCAAGCAGAGGCTCAAAGAAAGGCGGCAGAGGAACAGAAGCTACAAGCCCAGAGTGAGCTCGCCCAGCTTCAAAGTAGGTACGCCGCAGCTCAAAAGCAGGTGGAGGCAGCGGAACTATCTAAGGCGAAGCTTCAGGGAGAAGTCAGTGAACTGGAGGAAGCTACTAAGCGCTTGCGGGAAAGTGTTGCAGCTGTCCGTGAGGGCAATGTAGTTTATAGAAATGGTGAAATCATTTTTGCCGGTGTACTCAAAGCCGATTTAAACGATGGTGATAATAAAAGACAGTTAGAAACCTTTTTAAATACTGCTAATGGTTATGTTTTGGAAAGAATGGGTGCTAAGGAAGATGTTCAAGCCTTGTGGGTTTCTAAAGAGGCCTATGAGGATGCCTTGAAAAATATTAAAAATGCCAAGGGCGATGTTTATGTGCGTATATGTGCTTCCGGTAATATTGTAGCGGGAGAATTAACGCCCGGCATTATAGAAATGGCGCAAAATAAAAAGATTTTTAGTGATGGAGAGGTTATTCTCGAGCAAAATATTACGGTGGTACCGGGTTCCCAGCAGGTGGATGTGGCCATTATGGCGGCACTCAAGGAAGTCAACGAGCTGGCTCAAAAGGCCGGTGTAGTACCGGATCCTATTACCGGTAGGGTCGGTGCTATTCAAGGCAGTGACCTAAGTAAAATCAGCGAAGAAATTAGTCGTAAGGGTGGAAGAGTTACTATCAGAGCCAAAGCTAAAGGAAATATTATGGTGGCGGGCCCTGTATTATTAAATGTGGATGTGGTGGCACGCTATGAATAAAAAGGTGCTTTTAGGTGTGGACCCGGGACGTGCCAAAACAGGGGTTGCCCTAATGACACAGGAGGGCAAGCTAGTGAATTACGCGGTGCTCCTCACGGAAAATTTTTGCGAGGAGCTCTCGCTCTTGCTTACGGGATTAGAACCACAAATTATTGTCTTGGGTAATGGTACTACTTCCACAGAAATGCAGGAAACTTTGGAGAAGCTTTTCCCTACAGTTGCGCTGGTCTCGGTGGAAGAAGGCGGTAGTACTCAAGAGGCGAGGAAGCTTTACTGGGAAATGAACCCACCTACAGGTTGGCGGAAGCTATTGCCCCTAGGACTTTTAGTCCCGCCTGGTAATTTAGATGGATTGGCGGCAGTAGTTTTGTTGCAACGATATTTAGCAAAAAAGCTAGAATAAAGAAAACTATATGAACATAATGAAAAAAATGTGAAGATAATATTGTATTTTTTTGTAAAGTGTGGTACTATTAGCTCGTGGAATGACCACAAATTTACTATGCCTGTGTGAAAAACATGAGGGCAGAAGCCAAACTAAGAGTAGAGGAAACAAGGTGACTCGCACGAATAGTTAGCTGAAAGCCAAGTGCTTTTCCCCCATGCATTGTAAAAATATAATCCTTAAGGGGGATTTTTAAATGAAAAAGACTTTAGTTTTTGCAATGGCAATGGCTTTAGGCGTTAGCGCAACTGCATTCGCAGCTAACCCCTTCTCCGATTTACCTGCTGGCCACTGGGCATATGCTTCCGTAGCTAAATTAGCTGCTGCTGGCATTGTTGATGGCTATCCTGATGGCACCTTCAAGGGTGACCGCACCATGACTCGTTATGAAATGGCTCAAATCGTTGCTAAGGCTTTGGCAAAGGGCGCTATCGGTGCTGATGACAAGCTAGTTGGCGAATTCGCTGACGAATTAGACAACTTAGGCGTTCGCGTAGCTAAGCTAGAAAAGAATGCTGACAACGTTAAGATCACCGGTAACATCCGTACTGACTATGCTAACTATAGCGGTGACATCGAAGGTTACAGATCTAAGATCCGTTCTCGTTTGTTCTTAACTGGTGAAGTTAATGACAACTGGCATTATGTTGGTATGCTACAAAACGAGCAAAACCTAACTAACAATGATGGTGATACCGTTACTCGTTTCCAACGTGCTTACTTAGATGGTAACATCGGTGCTGTAAAGGTTACCGCTGGTCGTTTCAACGACACCATTACCAATGGTAACGTATATGATAACCGTGTAGACGGTGTTAGAATCGTTGCTGGTAAGGATGTAAAATTCACTGCTGCTTATGGTAAGATGGCTAACACTGATAACATTGCTGATGCTGCAGATGCTTTCGGTTCTGAAGCAGGCAAATATTGGAGAATTGGTGTTGATGGTAAGCTAGGTAAAAACCTAAGCTTAGGCGTTGATTACATCAACTCTGATGATGTTTCTAAGAGCACCGGTATTACCGGCATGACTTATGCTGGTCGTTTCGACAAGCAAAAGATTTGGGACGTAAAGGCTGCTTACACCGCTGCTAACTGGAACTTAGGCGTTGACTATATCCATGGTGATAGCGATGTTGCTGACGTTCTTGGTGGTGGTACCAATGGTTATGTTGTAAGCTTAGGTTATGGCGCTGCAAAGGCTTCCAAGCCTGGTAGCTTAGGCGTTTGGGCTAAATACTACAACCAACCTGGTTCTACTTTAGTTGACAATACCTTCAATGCTAACTACGGTTCTGCATTTGGCTTCAAGGGCTACGGCATCGGCGTAGACTACACTGTAGCTAAGAACATGGTTGCTGGCGTTCAATGGTTCGACCTAAAGGATAAAGCAGGCGTTACTGAAGATATGAAGAGACAAACTCTTTGGTCTCAATTGATTGTAACCTTCTAATTTCACTTAGAAG
>CAZTGQ010000054.1:0-8719 GCA_964613345.1 uncultured Acidaminococcales bacterium
CTTGCCTTAGCTACCATTTCTTCAATCATTTCAATTTGTTCTGGAGTTACTTCCTTTGCCATTGTTATCTTCTCCTTTAAATATAAAATATAGATTTAGGTACGTTGCTTAATCCTTTAAGTACTTATCACCTAGCTGTTTATAATAATCAACATCTACAAACTTTAAATAATCTTCAAAAGCCATGAATTCTCCTGGATAGCCTTCATCAGTATCTTTATCCTTCAGATATTTTAAAAACGCTAAGAGAGATGCTGTTTGAGCAAATAAACAGCTAACCGGATAGGTAATTATTTTATACCCTAATTTGCCACAATCGGCAGCAGTCATACCATCATTAATGCCCTTGTTGGCATAAAGTCCTAAGTGAATAGGGCCCTTAACTAGTGGTGGTAATTTTTCCAACTCTTCCCTAGTTTTAGGTAGGATTTTTACCATGTCAGCTCCTGCCTCCATATAGGCATTTGCTCTTTCCACCGCCTCCTCAAAGGGAGCATCAGTTCTAGCAATAATCAGTAGATCAGAATCCTTTCTGGTATCTACTGCAGCTCTAATCTTGCCAATCATTTCTTCGGTACTGACTAATCCTGGTTTTTTAATAAAGGGGCAATTGGGCGGTTGAGATTGATCTTCTATAAAGAAGCCGGCAATTCCTGTTTTTTCATATTCCTTTACCGTCCTCACCACATTCATAGCACTACCATAGCCACCCTCTGCATCAGCCA
The DNA here is from genome assembly GCA_964613345.1 of uncultured Acidaminococcales bacterium. Lineage (GTDB taxonomy): Bacteria > Bacillota > Negativicutes > Acidaminococcales > Acidaminococcaceae > CAZTGQ01. Next base: position 726 of record CAZTGQ010000054.1, read on the forward strand.
AGATAGGTATATCTACCGCATCGGCCATTTTACTTAGAATAGAAACGGTTTCGTTTAGGGCCAAAAGTCCAGTATCCGGTTGACCAAGAACCACACCATGCATACCATAGCCGGTGGTACCGGCAAGCTTAAAGCCAGCAGCTTGAATGGCTCTAGCGCTAAGTGCATCATAGGCGCAGGGCGCTACCAAATATTGATTGTCTTGGAGCAATTTACGCAACCTTGTGGTTTGTTTTTCCATCATGCACCTTCTTACTAATCATTTTATTTTGTATTATGAGATTTAGCATGATTAGGAGCAACGAATGCGCCATTTTCATCCTGAATCAGCTTACCTTCCTTAACTAAATCATTAGGACTGTAAATATCATTGATATTCCAACAACCAGGTGTAGGAACAACTATGTTTTCCATAGGTGCTTCTACCAAAAATGGTCTACCCTCTTTATTTGCCTGCATAGCCTTTTCCATGGCAGGTTTGAACTCTTCTGCAGATTTAACACAAAGAGACTCAACACCATAAGCTGCTGCAACACCTGCCCAGCTTGGAGAATAAGGCTTGCCATCGGGAGTATGGAATACTGTGCCGAATTTAGTTTGGTAGTTCGCATTCTCTAAACCAGCAATCGTACCGAAGGCAGAATTATTCATTACTACCCAAGTACAAGCAATACCTTGCTCTACAGCTGTAGCAAGACAGGTGGGATTAACACCGAAGCCACCATCACCAGTCAAAGTGATACAAACCTTATCTGGAGCTGCAACCTTGCCACCTAAAACTGCGGAGGCACCAAAGCCCATAGTTGCAAGACCGGAGCTATGATGAATAGTACCTGGTACAGTAATATCAAATTGCTGTGCTACACCATTTTTATTCCAACCTACATCGGTAAAGATATAGGCATCCTCAGGAATAACGGCCTTAACATCTTTTAAAATTCTTTGAGGAGTCATAGGGAAACGATTATCATCGGAAATAGCCCTATTGCTCTCCTTAAAAGCAGCCTTTGCAGCAGCAATGGCACTACGGAGTTCAGGCTTCTTTTTTCCTTCAGGACACAGAGCCTTCACTTCAGCCAAAATCTGTTGCAAGCCCAATTTTAAATCTCCTACTGCCCCGATTTCCACAGGATAGTTACGACCAATTTCCGTAGGGTCAATATCAATCTGTAGGAAAGCAGTATGCTCTGGGTCAAAGGTCACACCTTGATACCAACTAGAGCTATCAGCTTCAGCAAAACGTGTTCCTAGGCCTAAAATAACATCTGCCTTAGTAGTAAGGGAATGAGTAAATTCCATACCCCAAAAGCCTGTTTGGCCAATCATAAGCGGATGTGTATCGGAGATGCAGCCCTGTCCCATCAAGGTGCGGGACACTGGGATATCAAGATGTTCAGCAAGAGCAGCTAAGTCCTCAGAAGCCTGTGCTAAAAGTATACCGCCACCAGCATGAAGCACTGGATTTTTCGCAGACACTAATTTTGCCGCAATAGCTTTTGCAGCAGAAGGATCTAAAGCAGGCTTCATTGTATAGTGACTGTCCTTATAGGTGCGTGCCCATAAGTATTCAGGCATTTCTCGCGAGAACATATCCATAGGAACATCGATTAGAACCGGTCCGGGACGACCGGACTCAGCTAAACGAAAAGCTTTATCCATAATATCTGGAAGTGCCTCTACATCGTCTACTCTCCATGCTCTTTTTACTACCGGTTCCAAAATTTTGTATTGAGTGGCATCACCATGCATATTTACTTCCTGATGAGGATGCTTACCAAAATAGTAGCTCGGCACATCACCGGCAATAACTACCATAGGAATGGAATCGAAGGCAGCATTAGCTACACCAGTCAGTACATTGGTCAGACCAGGTCCTAAATGGCACATAGCCACAGAAGCCTTGTGAGTAACTCTAGCATAACCATCAGCAGCTGTAGAAGCTACTGCCTCATGACGATTGGAAATATAAGTAATATTTTTATTCTTAGAGAAAGCATCTAGCATAGCAATTACCGTGTGTCCGCAAAGACCAAAAACGTATTTTATATCTCTGCGCACCAAATAATCCACCATTAAATCAGCAACAATTTTCTTTGCCATTATTTCATTACCCTCCGTTTATAGCAGTTCGTGAATTTTCATATACTGGGCAAAAACGTCCTCACTGCGAATAATATAATTTTTGAAATATTCTGCAGCAGGAGGAATGTAACGCTCAGTATTCCACTGCAAATATAATTTTCTTTCTACCATCTTGTCCTTAATAGGTACAATTTTAGTACCAAAGGGTGCACCAGCCAAGGGATAAGGCACTATAGAAACGCCTCTCTTAGCTGCTACAAATCCGTACACTATAGCATCGTTAGCTGTTTCTGTAATAATATCAGGCTTAACAGCTATGCTTTTAAAATACCCATCCAGTTGATTTCTGATTTGTCCCTTAGCATCAAAAGCGATAAATTTTTCTTCATGAAAATCCTTGAGAGAAATCATTTTTCTCTTGGCAAAGGGATGATCCTCATACACTAAAGCCACTAATCTATGAGTACCGATATAAGTCGCACCTACGCTGGGATTATCCATTTTGGTACTAATAATCAAATCTACTGTTCCGTCTAAAATTTTATTACATACGGTTCTCCAGCTTTCAGAGCTATACTCAAATTGCACATCCAAACGATTAGTCTCAGATTGATAACGTATCATCAAATCTGTAGAAAATTGAGCAACAGAATGAAATCCGGCTAATACAATTGTACCTCTATTAGGATCAATGTATTCCTTTAAAGTAGTTATTCCTTCATCTAGGGAATTTAAAGTTTTTTGCACATAGGGCAGAAACAATCTACCATACTTAGTAAGCTGTATGTTACGCCCATTTTTGGAGAAGAGCTGTGCTCCCAGCTCCTGCTCCAAATCCTTCATGGCGTGGCTTAAATTAGACTGACTAACATGCAGCTTTTCTGCTGCCTTAGTATAGTGCTCCTGTTCTGCAATTGCTTTAAAGTAATATAACCACTGTAGATTCATAATGAGCCTCCATCAACATTTTCTTCTATTATCCCATGTTCCGGAAATAATAGCTAATGTAGATTATCAATTGGCTTTTACGACTTAGGTTTATTTACTTTTAGCATCCAGCTCTTTAACAAGAACAGTACCTAAACCATTTACCTGTCCATCAATATCTGTATAGAGCTTCTTCACTCCATCCATGGCCAAAACTTGATCAAAGAAGGCTTTGTCGTAATCAATAATTGTCATACCTTTTTGCTTTAAGAGATCCTTATTCTTCTTTTCGATCTCACTTAGCTTAGGACGCATTTCCTTTAAAGCTTCACTTACTGCTTGATTCAATGCCTTTTGATAAGCAGGATCTAGACCATCATATGCCTTTTTATTGATACAAATTTGATTGGCATAAAGAATATGATTTGTTCCAGCTAAGAACTTTTGTACCTCATTAAAGTTCGCACCTACAATAGTATCAGCAGCATTTTCTTCCGCATTAACAGTACCACTTTGCAAAGCAAAGTATAATTCAGGCCATGCTAAAGGAGTAGGATTGGCACCAATAGCACTCCAAAAAGCCATGTGATTCTTATTACTCATAGTACGAATCTTTAAGCCTTGATAATCTGCCAAGGTTTTTAAATTAGTATTAGCAGTAGTTAAACGGTAAGTAGCATTTTGCAATATACCTAAGAAATGAAAGCCTGCTTTTTCGTATCCAGCAGACAATTTCTTCTTAAATTCTGATCCTTCTCCATTCAGGACTTTATCTATAGTATCACCATTATACTTAGCGAAAACCATGGGTAAATCAAAGACACCAACCTCAGGCACTAATGAAGTAACAGGAGCAGTTTGAGCCACGACAATTTGAATATCGTTGGACTTCATTTGACGCAGCAGATCCTCATCACCACCCAATTCACTATTAGGGTGATAATCAATTTTCAGCTTGCCGCCAGTAATTTTTTCTACCTTAGCAGAAACTAATTCACCGAAGAGCTGTCCAGCTGCACCCTTGCCTGTGGAATCTGCTCCCACCAAGGTAACCTCTTTAAGCTTAGCATACTCTCCACTGCCTACTGCTTTAGTGTTATCTGCCTTCTTTTCTCCTCCGCCACATGCGGTAAGTGCTAAAGTCATAATACCTGCTAAAACTAAAGATGCTAATTTTTTACTTGAACCTGTCATAATATTTGCCTCCTTGTGATAATACATCATTGTATTTATACTAGGGAAAAAGCAGCGCTTCTTTTTCCTGCTTACTAATTACTTCAACAAGCTTGGTAAATAAGTGGAGAACCATGGAACATAGGTAATGAGGAAAAGAGATACCGTGAATGCAACAATAAAAGGTATAGCTTTTTTAGCAACCTCCATAGGCTGTTTCTCCGCAATGTTACCGGCCACAAACAAGTCCAATCCAAAAGGTGGCGTTGCAAGACCAATGGACAAGCAGCAAACCAGAATTACACCTAGATGCACAGGATCAACGCCAAGCTTTTGACAAGCTGGCAGAAGTACGGGAGCTAGAATGATAATAGCAGGTCCTGTATCCATAACCATACCTAGAATAAAGAAGATAATAACTAGGACAGTTAAAACAGCAAAGCTGGAGTGGAAATTACCTAAAATAAAAGTTTCTACTGCTCTCGTGGCGCGAGTTAATGCTAGCACTCTACCGAAAGCTGTCGCAAAAGCTAGGACGAAGGCTAAACCTCCGTAGGTTTTAACAGACTCACAAAGCATGGGCATTAATTCACTAAGCTTCATCGTCTTGTAAATACAAAGAGAAACGATAAGCGCATAGAATACAGATACTGTCGCTGCTTCTGTGGGAGTAACTATACCGGTATAAATACCACCCAAAACAATAACCGGACAAAGCAACGCCCAGAAGCTATCTTTAAAAAGATGGAAGAATCCCTCAGAACTAAGTTCATCCATACGAGCTTTAATTTTCTCCTTATCCTCACCATGTTTCATACAGTAAAACACTGCATAGACCATCAAAGCTACACCAATCAAGAGGCCTGGCATAACGCCACCTAAGAATAAATCGCCGGTGGAAACACCTGTAGCCAAGGAATATAGAACGAAAGGAATAGAGGGAGGAATGATAACACCCAACCCGCCTGCTACAGCAATTAAGCCTGCACTCCAGGTTTTGTCATAGCCTAAGTCAGACAGAAAAGGAATACACATAGCTCCTACTGCTGCAGTAGTGGCAGGACCTGACCCGGAAATTGCTCCGTAGAATAAACAGGTCAAAATTACTGCACAGGGAAGGCCCCCTGTCATTCTGCCAGCAAAGAAAGCAAAGAAGTTAAATAGCTTTCTAGAAATACCACCCTTAGCCATAATAACTCCACCCAAAATAAATAGGGGAACGGCTAATATAGGGGTGGAATTAGCACCTGAAAAGGTGTTATTTAGAATCTGGATTATAGAACCACCTCTGCCCATAGAAAGAATGGGAGCAACTGACCCTAGAATCATACTAACACCAATGGGAATGGAGACAGCAATGGCAATTAAGAAGACAGAAAAAACGAGTACTGCAGCCACTATACCTCATCTCCTTTCGCAAGAGCAGCCTCCTGGGCTGCATCCTTCATGGTTTGTTCAATAGTACTTAATTCTTTTTCATGGAAATTTTTAATATGAAGAATAATAACCTGTATTGCTCTAGCCGTGGCTAAGAAAAAGCCAATGGTCATAAACAAATAAACTATCCACATAGGCCACTGCATAGCAGGTGAAGGTTCACCGCTGCGTTTAATGGTATCCAAAAGTTCTATAGAATAGTAGCCCAAATAAGCCATACTCACGAGAGTAACAAAATCAACAATAATAGTTACTATTTTCTTAAGAGTCTCAGGGAGCATATCTTTTAGTACACCCACCCTAAGCATATTCTCCATTTTAATAGTATAAGGTAGGGAAATAAAGACACTCCAAATCCACAAGAAACGACACAACTCCTCAGCCCAAGTAAGAGATGCCATCCCTGGAATTTTACGAACAATAACTTGAGCCATACTAACGAAAGCAATTAAAACCAACATAACAATTAAAAAGTATTCTTCCATGTGTTTGTTCAGCCAACTAATCATTTTCATTGTTAACCTCCCTTCTACTTTTCTTCTGCTAGAATATCTAAAAGCTCTTGTCGCATAACTTCTACCGGAGCTTTTTTACCTGTCCATAGTTCTATCTGCGCTACTCCTTGATATAACGACATGCTTAATCCATTTAAAATACGACATCCCTTAGCTTCTGCATTTTCCAGGAATGTGGTTTTAAGCGGATTATAACAGGCATCAAAATATAGCTGTTCTGACTTAATATATTCCACAGGCAAGGGAGTAGAGCCTTGACTTTTACCCATACCTACACCACTGGCATTCATAACTACATCACAAGCTGCAACCTTGCTATAGTCCTCATGCTTAACGAATTCAGCTACAGGAGCAAAATTTTTATTAATATCTTCTACTAAAGCTTTAGCACTCTCTTCAAATAAATCTGTAATATAAATCTTTCTGGCACCATGATAAGCTAATACCGAGCACATGGCTCTGCCAACTCCACCAGCTCCAAAGCAGAAGAAAACACACTCATTCGCTACTATTTTCCCCTCTTCTACTAAAGAAGTATAAAATCCGCTACCATCAGTATTGTAGCCTACTAATTTTCCGTCACTAGTTTTGACCACCGTATTACTGGAACCCATTTTAGCACACAGGGGGTCTAATTCATCTAAGTACTCTAGCACCTTTACCTTATTAGGTTTAGTTACAGCAAAACCAGCAAAGTTCATATACCGCAAACCGGTAACAATCTCCTTTAGATGCTCGTTATCTGCTTCGGTGTAAAAATACACCATATTGAAGCCACCTGCAGCAAACCCCTTATTCTGCATTCTAGCAGCAAAAGATTGACTTAAAGGCGTTCCAATCAGAGTGATCATCTTTGTATTAATATCAACTGACATTTTTCTCCCTCTTTCTTTATAAATTAGCAGCCTGAAAGACTGATTTAGCAGCTTGTAAACATTTAGTAGCATGGCCTAAACGCCCAAATTCCTTAATATATTCTAAATTAGGTAATTCTATGGAGCAGTCATTCGCAGGCAAGGCTCTTAAAATTTCACCCAAGCTTACTTCACCTTGACCACAATACTCCCTTTTTCCCCTCATTATTTCAGTTTTTTCTAATGACTGATAATTCTTAGGACAGTCACAAAGATGAATCACTCCGAATAGATTGGGATCTACAGCTTTTATATCCTCGGCAGTTTCTCCATCCCAATAACAATACAACATGTCCATAAGTATTTTAAGATTAGGTGCTCCCACTTTTTTTTGCAGGTCTAAAGCATCCTTTAAGGTTTTCACACCGCTAATAGCTGGGAACTCGAAATTTATAGTTAAACCATATGCTCTAGCCTGCTCGCATATTTGGTCATAAGCATCTATAGCAAAGCTACGGTCTTCTGTCCACACGCTGGATAAAACCTGTGTTGCTCCCAGTTCCGCTCCTTTTTCAAAAGCACCTCTGTAATCTGTTACCATATCTTCCTTAATACGAACCAGTTCTATGTCCAAAAGCTTCATATTGTTAAAAGCTAAGGAATTTTTTATTTTTTGAAAAAGCTCCGGGTCCTTTTCTAAACAATTAACGGGCTCTCCCTCCTGCCCCATGGGTATGGTTCTTAAGCTAACATAATCATAACCGGCCCGCGCCGCTATCTCTTGCTCCAACGCCGATACTCCCGGCAACGTCAAGTAGGCCAAAGAAAATTTTCTAGACATCTATATTTACCCCCTTGTAATTATAGGAATATTGCAAATTTTCAGTCTATATTAAGAACAAGCCGTATCGTATCTCTTAATTCACTGCCTTTTCTTGCTAAATACTGCTTTCCGTTCCAATCTTTATTTTTATTGTACTTACTAATGACTTTATAGTCCAATGGT
>CAZTGQ010000055.1:0-8719 GCA_964613345.1 uncultured Acidaminococcales bacterium
TATTATAATACCCAGCCAGGTTACCGCTCTAAGCCTTTCCTTAAAAACCAAAACAGACGCCACAGCCGTTAAGCTTGGTGTCATAGAAGAAATAAGCGTGCAATTAGTAATAGTTGTATATTTTAAACCCGTAAACTGCAAAACATTATTAAATAAAATACCGGAAATACCCATTCCCACAAGATAGGGCCAATGTTCTTTTTGGGGCAGGGCCTCCTTGCCATACTTTTTGTAAGCCCAAGCAATAATTAAAACACCAAAACAGAAATATCGTACGGCAGCAATGGTAACAGGACTCCATACCTCGGTGAGCCATTTAATAGTAGAGGGTTGAAACCCCCAAAAAACTGAAGCTAAGGTCATTATAAAATAGGCTGTAGATCGCTTCATCTGCTTCTCCTTAACAAAACAAATTCTTTTCCCATTATAGCACTATTCCTCCCTAAAGCTACTCTTTCTTTTATAAAAAAGGCCGTCACTTTTTACCCTAAAAATATATGCCCCCAGCAGAAAAATCTGCCAAGGGCAAACAAGCACTTTATAATATTTTCATTTCTTCCGCTTTTCTTCTAAGCTCTTGACGGAACCTAGGATGAGCTATAGCAATAAGAGCTTTTGTTCTGGCACTTAAGGTTTGACCTTTCAGCTTAGCAAGGCCGTACTCCGTCACGATACAATCCACTTCATTTTTGTTCGTAGTAACTATAGCACCTAAGTCCAGCATAGGCACTATTCTGCTAACCGTGCCATTTTTAGCGGTAGAAGGAAAGGCAATAAAGCTTTTACCTCCTGGTGAAAGGGCAGCTCCCCGAACATAATCTAGTTGACCGCCTGTACCGGAAACATGATAACTACCTATGGACTCGGCACAGACCTGCCCCCAAAAATCAACCTGGAGAGCAGAATTAACGGAAATAAAATTGCTAAGCTGACCGATTACACTGGGCTCATTAACATATTCTACCGGTAATATGTTAACCGCCGGATTATCGTCCAGATACTCATATAAATACTTGGTGCCATAAGCAAAAGCAGCTACAGTCCTGCCTCTATGAATTTCCTTTTTTTGGTTAGTTACTGCCCCGCACTCTATAAGCTCCACCATTTTATCAGTTAGAAGCTCTGTATGAAGACCTAAATCATGCTTACACTTAAGACAATCTCCCACTGCATTTGGTATGGCGCCAATTCCTAGCTGAATAGTTGCTCCATCTGGCACACATTGTCCTACAAGAGCACCAATAGTTCTACTCACTTCATCTAAAGGAATTTTCTCTGCCTCCGGCAAAGGATTATCACTTTCGCACAGAGCTGTGATAGAAGAAATATGCACCAAGGGCGCAGATGCTACTCGAGGCATATGAGGATTAACCTCTACATAAATTCGTTTAGCCTTGTGAAAAAGAGTATCGCAATTAGAACCAATAATACCTGTGGAAAAATAGCCATGCTTATCCATGGGAGAAACCATCACCAAAAAAGCATCCACCTCAATCCACTGACGGAAAATGCTAGCCATGTCCTTGTAGCAGCAGGGCATCACATCTCCCAGGCCATGTGCCACCGCACGTCTAGCGCCCTTGCCGGAGAACCAGGAAACACCTATACGCTTGTGAGCTGCTTTATGGTAGAGGGGAAAGCTCTCCACATCTAGGAGAGTATGCACCGTTACCAGATAATCCTTTTCCCTATCAAGTCTTTCGCTTAAAGCCTGCATGAGCAAGGTAGGCGCACCCATGCTATTATCCGTTACTAGCTGAGAGCCATTTTCTAGCTCGGAGACTATTACCTCAGGAGTTTTTAATTTTTCTCTGTAGCAATCCAAGAAACCTTTCTTCTTACTCATAATGCTTACCCTACCTGTACATGGCTGGCTCCCTGTAAAAAAGCCTCTTTATTGATGGGAATCAGCTTAGCCTTATCCTCACCAAAGACCTTGGAAAAAGCCTTAAAAATATCCTCCTGAGAAGGAAATTTTTCCACCTCCTGCAGGGCGCCTATCATAACCATATTAGCAAGCTTCGCATTTTGTAGTTTAGTAGCAATGGAATTAGCAGGTACCTTCACAATCTTGATGTCATCTCTGGTAACAGAAGAAGAAACAAGGTCACTATTAATGATGATTGTTCCCCCGGCTAAAAGAGCAGCTTCAAATTTATGCAGGGAGGGCTCGTTCATAACAATAACCGCATTGGCATCCTTCGATACCATGGGAGAAGCAACCGGCTCATCGGACACTACCACCGTACAATTAGCTGTGCCGCCACGCATTTCCGGTCCATAGGAGGGGCACCAGGATACCTCCTTCCCAGCTAGCATAGCAGCATAGGCCAAAAGCTTACCCATGCTAAGTACACCCTGTCCACCAAAACCGGCGAAGCAAATTTTCTGCATCATCTTAATTCCCCTCCTTTGCGGTAAGGTCCTTATACACACCCAGAGGATAATATTTTAAGGTATGCTCGCCTACAAATTTCAAAGCATTTAAAGCTGTCATACCCCAATTAATTGGGCAACCGGATACTACCTCCACCAAGCTAAAGCCCAGCTTTTGCTGCTGCACACTGAAAGCCTTACTAAGGGCAGCCTTTGCCTTTATAATGTGAGCTGGATTATCCACTGCCACCCTTTCTATATAGGCCGGACCATCCAATTGTCCTAATAGCTCACAAACGCGAATAGGATATCCCTGCACCGTCACATCTCTACCCTGTTGCGAGGTAGTTGTTTTCATGCCCGGTAAAGTAGTTGGCGCCATTTGCCCACCGGTCATGCCATATATACCATTATTAATAAAGACAACGGTAATCTTTTCTCCTCTGGCCGCTGCATGAATAATTTCTGCCATACCGATGGAAGCCAAATCACCATCACCTTGATAAGTAAATACTACGCTGTCCGGCCAGGACCTTTTAATACCTGTAGCTGTAGCAGGCGCCCTACCATGAGCAGCTTGTATACCATCTATGTCCAAATAGTCCGTAGCCAAAACCGCACAGCCTACGGGAGCAACCAAGATAGCTTTCCCTAGCTCCCCTCTTTCCGCCAGAACCTCGGCGATAAGACGATGGACAATGCCATGTCCACACCCAGGACAGTAATGGGTACGCTTTGACGTTAAACCAAGAGGTCTTGTATATTCCATGCTACTCATCTCCTCTCAGAATTTTTTCTGCATAGGTCACTATCTCATCCGTCGTAGGCACTACCCCACCTGTACGACCATAAAAACTAATTTTACTATCATACATTATCGCCAGTCTAGCATCCTCTATCATTTGTCCTAAGCTCATTTCTACCACCATAAATTTTTGGAAGGGCCTTTTAAAGGGTGCTTGGGGAAAGGGCCATAAGGTTTTAGGCCGAATAAGACCGATTTTGTAGCCTTTTTTGCGCAGAATCTGTACAGCGGACTTCACAATCCTAGCGGTAGTGCCGTAAGCCACAAAAACACTTTCCGCATCCTCTAGAAGATATTCCTCCCAAGCCCTTTCCTGCTGCCTAATACGTTGATATTTTTTCTCCATAGCTAGACAAATTTTTTCCAAGCCTTCTGCCTCTAGATCCAGGTTTAAAACTAAATGCCTAGCTCCGTCACCTTTACCCTTTAGGGCCAAATCCTTAGCTGGTAAATCTGCTAAGGGCTTGTACTTAATCTCTACGGCCTCCATCATTTGTCCTATCAGGCCATCTGCCAAGATAATCACCGGAATAAGATATTTATCCGCTAAATCAAAGCCCTGCATAACCATATCCACAGCTTCCTGCACGGAAGAAGGTGCCAGAACAATATTATGGTAGTCTCCATTACTACCACCCTTAACGCACATCCGATAATCTGCCTGACTGGGTTGAATGCCTCCCAGACCAGGGCCCGCACGCATCATATTCACAATGACAGCAGGTACATTAGCACGGGAAATATAACCAATTCCCTCCTGTTTAAGAGCAATTCCCGGAGACGAAGAACTGGTCATTACTCTTTTGCCTGCTGCTGCTGCTCCATAAACCATATTTATAGCCGCTACCTCAGACTCAGATTGCACAAATACTCCTCCTGCTAAGGGTAGTTCTCTAGATAAATATTCCGGCAGCTCACTTTGAGGAGTAATAGGATACCCAAAGAAACAATTACAGCCAGCTTCAATAGCGGCCCTACCTACCGCTTCATTGCCCTTCATTAATACTCTCATCATAACACCTCCCTAGCTAATATTTTTCAAAGAAATGGCTGCATCCGGACACATTCTAGTGCAGCTGCCACAGCCTATGCATTTGTCCATATCTGTAACTGAACAAGGATTATAGCCATTTGCTGTTATTTTCTTTATATCCAAGACTAATATTTTCTGTGGGCAAAAGGCCACACATAAGCCACAGCCCTTACAATAATTCTCATCTATAGCTACCCGCATTTTTGTCATAAATGTCCACCCTTTCTTTCCTACATCCACTCTAAGCGCAAATAAAGCTTCAAAGGTAGGATCTGCCCTACAATTTTTTCTTGTGGCAGCCTTTGCTGCAAGTCTTCCCAAACAGCAGTGTATTTTAGCGGAATACCACTGGCCTCGGAAGCCTTTAGGAGCATTGCCTGTCCCCAAAGAAGATTTTCGACAGTGCTTTCTTTAAGTAAATTCGTATTATTGATTAAGCCCGTTATTTTACAGCTGCCGTAATTCTCTAGCTGTGCTACTAGGGCCAAAACAGAACTAACATTATAGGTTTCAGGTCGATTAAAATTAACCACAAGAAAATAATCTATCTCCCCGGAAACTAAATACGGCTTTAGCCAGCCTAGGGCCAGCATGCCTGCAGTACTACCTCCCAGGTCTATTACATATTGCCATCTCTTGTCCTGCAAGGGACCCATAATATTAGGGGACAGGGCAGGCAAATCCGTATTACTATCCTCCAGGGAAGAAGAAAACACCCTAAGACCCTGTTCTAAAAGAAGCTTCTTTTGCTGCCGTGAACGAAAGTAAGTATTGACTACATCTAGATCTGCAAAGGCTACCTGCTTTTGCTCCTTGGCTAAGGCAAGGGCGTAGTTTAAAGCAAATTCAGACTTGCCGCTACCATAAAAGCCCGTTATAATGCGTACTCTTCTGTCCCCCGTGACCATGTTTTCCCTCTACTTTTTCCCCGCCTTGATAATACCCCAAGCATACTCCTCGGCAGCATCATAGGTGGTAATATTTTTCTTCTTAGCTATTTGAATAATTTTCTCCGTAGTGTTATAAATATCATCAACTCTCTTAGCTACATCCTTCTCGTTATAAACGCAGGGTGGGATTTCTGCCCCACAGTTAATAACTCCACCTGCATTAATAATATAATCCGGTAAATATAAAATTCCTTTTTCAGCCAAGGCTTCACCGGCACTGGCATCTATTAAAATATTATTAGCACAGCCGGCTACCAGCTTGCAGGGCATAGTCTTAACTGCCTTAGCACCAATGACCGCCCCTAAGGCACAGGGAGATAGAATATCGCAGTCCGTAGTCAAAACCTCTTCCTGACTAATAGGTACTGCGCCTAGCTCCTTAACGGCTTTATTTACTGCCTCTTGATTAATATCAAAAACCTTTAGCTTACCACCGGCACCATGGACAAACTCTGCGACTCTGTAGCCAACGCTACCTAAGCCCATCAGTACCACCGTTAAGCCCTTCAAATCATCTGCCCCAAATACTTCCTTAACTCCCGCCTTCATGCCCATAAAGGTGCCTCTGGCAGTCCAAGGAGATGGATTACCGCTGATAGCTGGTGTTCCTGTAACATATTTAGTGACTTCATTCATCCAGCCTATATCCTGAGTAGTTATACTCACATCCTCCGCCGTATAAAGCCTACCACCTAGATCATTGATAAATCTACCATAAGCGTGAAAGAAGGCTTGGTTTTTCAGTTTTTTAGGATCTCCCATAATGACAGCCTTACAACCACCATTCTTTAACCCAGCACCTGCATTTTTAAGGCTCATGCCTCTGGATAGACGCAGCACATCATACAAAGCATCCTCTTCACTGGCATAATTCCACATTCTGGTTCCACCCAAAGCCGGTCCTAAATTGGTATTGTGGATGGCAATAATAGCTTTTAGACCTGTTGCTTCATCTCTGGCAAAAAGAATTTCCTCATGTCCGTAGGCTTCCATTTCTGCAAATATACTCTTCATCATATCTTCCACCTTTCTGCTCCGTAGAGCCACTAATTTAGTCTAGCTGATTTTTTCAGAAATATTATATTTCTACTTCTGAAATAAAAGCATCGTCCTTTCCGGAGGACTTAATAAAGCTGCCTAAGACTCCGCCCAAGACGGCAGGTAGAACCCAACCTAAATCGATGCTGCTTAAGGGTAAGAGCTTTACAAAGGCGAAAATTTCTACACCATTACTTCCTGCTAAGGTAAGAATGCTGACAAGAAAAGCACCTAAAGCACCTCCTTTAAAAACATTGTCATTTTTAATTTTCTTCCCATATAACGTCAAAACGATGAGCGTAATGGCTGGAGCATATACAATGCTCAAAATAAGCGCCGCATATTTTACAATGGCTTCCACCCCTAAAGTAGAAACGATGCCACTAAATAAACAGATACAGGTAACTACAAAAACATAACTGCATTTATTATTAGTCATGCGAGCAATATAAGTTCCTGCAGAGCTAGTCAAGCCAATCGCCGTAGTCAAGCAGGCTAGAGCAACCATCACACTGAGGATAATAGTACCCCAGCTGCCAAACAACATTTCCACACATCTTGTAACCAAACCAACCCTGGTAATATAGCTGGGCAGGAAGGACGAGGTTGTAGCGCCCATATGAGCCAGACCACAATAGACTAAAAATAGTCCCAACCCTGTGATTATGCTAGCTCCTCCAATAATTTTCTTTTTAATTAGGTCGTCAGTATAACCCTTGCTAGCCACTGTTTTTAAAATAATTACGCCAAAAATCAACGCTCCCAGCACATCCATGGTTTGATATCCGGCCATAATGCCTTCACTAATTACCGTAGTAGTTTTAGACATGGTCACGATGCTCCCCAGTGGTGTGACAAAGCCCTTAATGCCAATGGCAATTAGAGAAAGAAAAAGCAGCGGAGTTAAAAATTTGCCCACTATATCTAAAACTGATAGCTCCTTAATACTCAAAAGCAGTACCAAAAGGAAAAACACGCCGGAAAAAATCTGCCCATCAATTATTGCCGTCAGGGGCAAAACTGACAGCTCATAGGTAGTAGCCGCTGTCCTAGGTATGGCAATAAGAGGCCCTACGCAAAGAATAATTAAAAGAGAAAGAATATTAGAGGGCACCTTACCGATTCTTTTAGTAATACCCTCGATATCACTGCCGCAACGTAGCATAGCTAAAATGGCCAGAAGACCAAGCCCAATATCTGCAATATAATAGCAGGCAAAGCTTAAAAACCACTGAGATCCTGAAGTATAGCCAATATAGGGCGGAAAAATAACATTTCCTGCTCCAAAAAACATGGAAAATAAGGCTAAACCAATGATCCACATATCCTTTAGCCAATTCATAATAACTCCCCTTCCTCTAGAACCAAAAGCTATTTTCAGATAATTCTGATATTTACTTTTACCGCTAAGTTCATTTTCATAATAAGCTTCTCACCTCAACTTTGTCAAAGATGGTGCCGTTGATTTTAACGCATAAAAATAAAGTAATAGTTTCTTTATAAGAAACTATTACTTTATTTTCACCATTAGTTTTCAATTATTTTCTAAAAAAGAAAGAATAATATGAATATCTTCCTTTTGTAAAGTTCTATGTTTTGTTATAATGAAGTAGTAAGACAAAACATAATTTTATTCACCTATTCTTAATGTTTTTCAGATAAGAGAGGAGTCGCACCATGCTAAATAACTACCCTCAAAAAGTAGGTGGTAATATTCGCACCTACCGCAAAGCTAGAGGCTTATCTCTAGCAGCTCTAGCCCAAAAAATCAACAAAAGTAAAACCACACTCTCTAAATATGAATCCGGCGATATTTCTATTGATGTTATGACACTTTTTGAAATTGCCTGCGTTTTACAGGTGGACATGGAAAAATTAGTTGAACACATGGAAAAGCCTCAAACTATGACAGAGGATGATGCAAACCGTATTAGTCTTCCTTCTAAGCTCTATCTTTATCACTCCCATCATCTCAAATATCATACCTCGGTAATTGTTCTTGGCACAACTACTCCGGACGGTGCTACAACTGCTACTGTCTATTATAGAATTGTGGGCAGCTTAGAAGAATACACTAGGTGTACAAACATCTACCATGGTGAATTACATTACTCTGATAGTAATTTGCATTTTATATTGCGCAATTTTCGAAATAAAAAAGATATGATTTATATGATTTTCTATACTCCTATTCATATCACCGAAGCCTACCCCGGTCTTATACTTGGTGTGCAAAATACAAATATGCGCCCCTGTGCCTTCAGAGTAATACTCTCTTCCAAGCCACTTTCCAGAGCCTCCTTAGAGGAGAATCTTATGCTCAGTAGGGAACAACTCCGCAAACTCAAAACCGGCTCCTACTACTCCATCGTCCAAATAGAAGAATAAAGGAAAAAATATCAACTACCTAGAAGATAAAATCATCCTACCTTGACCTCATCCACCGCTAACGAAATCGTCCTACCTTGACCTCATCCACCGCTAACGCGGTCCCCCTTCCCCTAAAAGGGGAAGGCT
>CAZTGQ010000056.1:0-8669 GCA_964613345.1 uncultured Acidaminococcales bacterium
ATTTCATGGCAGCGGTATTCCTGGGGGGCTGGCCTGTGGATTTATTGTGAATTTTTACGGTATCACCATTTATTACGCCGGTGATACAGGTATTTTCGGTGATATGCAGCTTTTAGGTCAGTTAGAAAAGATAGATTATGCCCTTCTTCCCATCGGGGATAATTATACCATGGGACCTAAGGATGCCAGACTCGCCGTAAAACTTTTAGGTGCAAAAAAAGTAATTCCCCTCCACTACAACACTTGGCCTGTTATCGCTCAAGATCCAGAGGCCTTTAAGGCAGCAGTGGAAGAAGATGGTCAAGCACAGGTTTTTGTTGTAGAGCCTGGGGAATCACTGGAATTACTCTAAACCTTCTTACAAAAATAATTGTAGGGACAATATGGGCAATTATTGGGCAGGACTTTATAGTCCTGCTCCTTTTCTTTCTGCAAAAGCTCCTGCATTAGACTTCGAAGCTTAATTATTTCCTCCTGTCGATTCTCCGGCAGTGACCACAAGGAATTATTTTGCAAAAAATGAAGCTGACAGGTTTGCACCCTAGCACCGTAAATCTTTTCTGCAGCCAAAGCATAAAGGAGGAGTTGTCTGGTATAAGCCTCTTTTTCCTCTCCCTTATTAGGTGGGCGACCGGTCTTATAATCAACAATACCTAAAGAGCCATCCGGATAGTGCAAAAGGCAATCTATACTACCGGTAAAAACAGCCCTACCCTCCTCTAGGGGGAAAAGCTCTAGACTAAATTCCTTTTCTGCCTCTCTGGGAAGTTCTTCCACTGCCCTGGCTAAAGGACTATCTAGATAACCTGTTAACATTTCCTGCGCTACCTGAGTATATTTTTCGCTCTCACTACCCGAAAAATCCTGTTCTAAGACCGCTCTTTGTAGAGCATCCTCCAAGGATATTTCTCTTTTTAACTCCAAGGCTCTATGGACAATTAGCCCTAAAATCTGTGGAGAAAGATAATAACCCTTAGTTCCAATTTGTTCTTCTTCCTTAGTCGGCATCATGGCAAGGTACTTATAATAAAACCGGCGAGGACAGCTATCATATTCGCCTAAGCTTGTAGCACTGAAAATCATTTGTGGTTTTCCCTCACAAACAGGCTTAATATGCAGGTAGGTTTCCTCCGGTACAGTAACGGTCTTGCCCTGCTGGGCAATAGCCAGGGGCACTTTTATCTCCTCAGGAGCATATTCCTGCCAATTAACTAGATGATCATTTTCGCTATACTGAAAAACTCTTTCAATGGAATCAAACCATTTTTCCTCAGTAATCTGCCTTTTACTTTTAGTCACAGTTTTTACAGCGGTAAGCAATAAATATTTTTCAGCTCTGGTCATAGCTACATAAAGCTGACGAATTTTTTCCGCCCTCTCGAGTTGAGCCAATTTTTCCTTCGCCTGCAAAAAAACAGTTGTCTCTTGCAAAACGCCCTTATTATCCGGCACCTTAAAACCAAAACCAATTAAAGGCGAAAATCTATATAGCTCACTATCACTATGTCCTGTGCGCCATAAGGACGGTAAAACCACCACGGGAAACTCCAACCCCTTGGACTTATGAATAGTCATAATATTAACTGCAGCCTTTTCTCTCACAACGCTAGCAGCTTGCTCTCTGGCATTGGCATTTCTTAAAGTAGTAAGTCTTTGGAAAAATTCCCTTCCTGTACCGCCCTCCTTCATAGCAAAATCCACTGCCATGCTACGGAGTTTTTGCACATTGGCAAATTTCTCAGCTCCCTGTCTTTGAGCTAAAAGCAGGGGTTCCACCTGCAAAAGGGTATAAAACTCTTCCCACCACTCTACTAAGGATAAACTTTGGGCCGTTTGGATGAGCTTAGCTAAAATTAAGCAGCACTCCTTAACTCTTGGCTCACTAAGGGCTTGCATTTTCCCCCAGAGAGTTCCTTCCTTTTTACTAAGAAAAATTTGCGTTAGCAGTTCATCATCCAAAGCAAAATAAGGAGAACGCAAAATTCCTACTAAAGAAAAGTCCTTCCTTGTGTTAAAACAAAAGCTAAAAAAGTTATATACATCTGTAATTTCCTGCCTGTCATAAAAGCCCTTACCATCAGTCAAAATGGCCGGAATACCCACTTGCGACAAGGCCCTAATAAAGCGAGGACCTAAATCAATGGCCGGAACTAAAATAGCCATATCCCCATAATTAATTTCAGGGTCATGGGTAACAATTTCTTTAAGCTTTGAGGCAATTAAATTTGCTTCTGCCTCCCTAGCTACAGCACCCGAGGAATTTTCATTAATTATAACCTCTACCAGGGGCTTTTCTCCCCCTTCTCGATGAGCAGTAAGATCCTGAGCACTTACATCCGATTCTTCATTCGTACCTAATAAGTCACGGAAAAGACAGTTACAGCTATTCATTATTTCGGGTGTGGAACGATAATTATCTGCCAAAACTATATTTTTACCACCGGTAGAAGCGATTGCCTCTCTCACTCTTTTAAAGACACTAACGTCCGCACCTCTAAAACGATAGATGGATTGCTTACCATCTCCCACTACAAACAATCTATCACCTAAAAGCTTATCCCTATTACCACCTGCTAAGAGATATACAAGCTCTCTCTGCTCCTCATTGGTGTCTTGGAATTCATCCACCATGATAAATTTATATTTAGCTCTGTATTTAGCTAAAACCTGCTTACAGCTGCCCAAAATTTTGACTGCCTGGGCAGAAAGAAAAGTGAAGCTGTAATATTCCCGGCGGATGATTTCCTGCTGATAAAAAGTAGCTAAGCTACGCAAAACCTCTTGCCATGCTTCACCTAAATGCACAGCCTTGATATCATAGATATTTTGTAGGTAGGCTTTAGCAGCTTCCCTCAAGGCATCTATCTCTCCTGCCAATTTTTTATTACTTTTAGAGACGGCAGAAGCTCTCTGCCACATAAGATTCGGCTGCGCTTTAGCCCTGGGATAAAAATCCTCTCCCTCCTCCTGCCAGCTAAGTAGCATGGTTTTTGTAGTAGGACCGGCTTTTTCCTTTTCGTTAAGCAGATTTTCGTAGCAGCTGCAGGCCTCCTGCCATAGCTCCTCTTCGTTTTTAACTGCTTGTGCCAGCTTCGGTAGGAAATCCTCCTTCAGCACCTCTTTTAAATCATCTAAAAGCTGGATGAGGGTAGCAACTAGTGGCCGATAACCATATTCCTGAAGCAACAGGAGAAAATTCCCTTCCGACTCCTGCAAGGATCTGTCCACAAAGCTATCCAACACCTCTTGTTTAAAGATTTCCAGCTCATATTCCTCCCTCACAGTAAAGTTAGGGTCTAAATTAGCCTCTACCGGATTTTCTCTTAAGACCTTACTGCAAAAGCTATCAATAGTGGTAATCTGAGCATTCTCCAAATAATTAAGCTGCTCCTGCCAAAAATCTCTGTCCGATCCTTGAGCCGTTTTTAAGCGCTCCAAAAAGCCACTTCTCAGTCTTTCCTTCATTTCCTTAGCAGCCTTACGCGTAAAGGTAATGGCTAAAATACCATCTGCCCCTGCTTTTTTTTGCGCTACTATTTCTAAAAATCGTTCCACTAGAACTCTGGTTTTACCTGACCCTGCACCGGCGGAAACAGATACGTTGCAGTCCAAGGTTTCTATAGCTTCTTGTTGTGCCGGTGTGGGCTTAACCATTTTCTTCCTCCTCTTGACCATTGGTCATATTTTTATGATAACGACAGGCATTTTTCATGGGGCAATAGCTGGGACAAACTTCATATGGTGCTACGGGAAAATCTCCCTGATTAATACTTTGTACGCACTTTTTAATACTATCCTGAGCTACCTCCATAACCTCGGACAGGGCTGGGGGATTTTTAACCCAAGGTAAAGCCTTCTTAACGTCTGGCTCCCATGCTCCGCCTTCTCTACTTCTATTTAAGAAGCTGTAGTAGCCTGCGCCAAGAATATTTTCCGGCGAAACATTGCCCAGCTTTGCTAGGGCTAAGACATACAGCGGTAGCTGCAGGGCCTGCCCAGACCTAAGCTTAGCTCCATTGGGTACTAAGCCTGTTTTGTAATCAGTCAAGGTATAATGCAAGCCGTCAGAATCTATTCTATCAATTTGTCCTGTAAAGCTATATTGCTCTCCCTCCACCTTTAAGGTCAAAGCCGGCCAGGAGGATGGATCCTCTATACGGCCAAAGGCCTGCTCTAGTTTAAAGGGTAAAAGATTAATGGCTTGGTTTCCTTGATAGACTCTTTCTATTTCCAGCCATTGCTTAAGAGCCTTTAAAAATGCTTTCTCTTCGTAGGGGGCTAGGGGCGAGGAAAAAATTTGTCCCTGTTTTAATAGAAGTCCGTAAATTTCTTGAAAATCCTCTTCCAGTTGCTCTTGTAAAGCATCTAAAGCAATTGTGGAGATATTTTTCCCCACATACCGCTCTAAAAATTTAGCCAAGGTAAGATGAAAAAGATTTCCTCTGGTCAGGGGAGTAACCTCCGTAGTAAGCGGCTGCCATTCTTTAATATGCCATACTCTTTGACCTAAATAAGCAAAAGGACAATTCAAATAATCGTCCAAAGCAGAAGCACTAAAATTATGGATTTTCTCCATACCGGTAATATAGCCATTATAGCAGCTATGCCCCTGCCATCTTTTAACATCTATGTCGGCTCTTTCTCTAAAGGAAGCTCCCTCTTCCTTTTTTAGCCAAGCTTCGTCTGCTTCCTCTAGATTTTTTTCTTGAGCCAAAAGTCCCAGTAAGCTTTCCTTGCCGTAGCAATTAGCTATATTTTCTATCCAGCTTTCTTCTCTAATTTCTTCCGGTAAAAAATATCCTTTAAGCTCCTGCCAGTAGGCAGAAGGCCCTGCGCTATCATCAACGTAACAGCTTAAGGTTAAAGAAGCTTGCGCCATAGCTAGTGCAGAAGCAAAGAAGTATTCCTCTTGATGAGCTGCCACAGCTGTTAATTTCCAGGGAATACCAGCTGCAGCATACATTTCCACTCTTTCCTGATCATTATAGAGCCAGCTTTCCTGTTTCAGATGAGGGAAAACTCCTTCTCGCAGGCCTAGGATAAACACATGGGGAAATTCCATACCTTGAACCTCTGTTACACTCATGACTTTTACCCCACGCTTATTTCCAGACTTCAGAGTGAGTATTTCCTTCACGCTCTGCTCCTTAAAGAAAGCAGCCACAGTAGCTATATCCAATAATTGAGAGCCCTGCCCACTTTGCTGCATAGCTAAGACAAAATTCTCTAACACTTTTTCCGTGCGCTCTAGGCTTTGAGCCAAAATTTTAAGCTGCTCTAATGCAATTTTTCCCTCTTGATAAGAGCTACCCCATTTAGTTAACAAGCTCCATTGAGCAAAAAGCTCCTGGAAAAAATTTTGCCACTGCACCGCTGTTCTTTTGTCACTTAATTTCTTTACATCCTCTATTAAATTAGCACCAGAGCCCTGCTCCTTTAAAAACCTATGCAAGGACTTAACCGTAGTAAAGCAATATTCGTTATAGCTTTCTTCTAATTCCTCACTCGGCACTTGATAAAGCTCCTGGGTTAAGGGATAGGCCAAAAGCTGTTGCCAAAGAGTTATAATTTGCGGGGACTGGGCTAAAGCCAATAGCAGCTTAAAAAAACCAGGGAAAAGCTGTCCACCATAGCCAGTTACCTCAGGCAGGGTAGTAGGCACTCCATAGCGCTTGAACATGTGAGAAAGACCACTATAATCATCTAAATTCCGCACCAAGCAAATAATATCTTCAGGCTGAGAGCCGGCCAAAATAAGCTGCTTTATTTTAATTACGACCATGGACATTTCTTGTTCACAGCTTTGAGCCCTGAGGAAGGTAATATTATTTCCTTGAAGCTTAGTACTTTCTTTCTTCCAAACACTCCGCAAGCGGCTTAAGCCCTGTTCTGCTCTTACCATCTGTTCCTTTTTTTTCACCTCGAAGCCAAGAGCCAGTAAATCCTCATAGGCTATGCGAGTACTTTCTTTAAGCCCTGCAGCATTATCCTCATAGTACAAGCCTATAGCAATATGGCAGTGAACGCTTAAGGCCTTAATAAGGGCTAGCTCCAAGCTATCAAATTGATAGAATTCACTAAAATAAATCTTTTTCCAAGGTAAAACAGGCTCCTTTGCCAAAACGAGAAGTGCTAAACGATATAGCCCATCTATATCGTAATAACCGCCTTGACGCAAACGTTCCGTGTAAATACTATATATTAAGCTTAACTCTCTATCCTTAGCGCCTAATTCACCCTCACGACCCCAGGTTGATAAGGCTAGGGTAAATTCTTGCGCATCCACCGAACCTCTGGCTAATTCCCCTAAAAGAGCAACAACGTTTTTACTAAACCCTTTTTTCCCTACCAAATCTGCGAAATAAGTAATTTGTTTCTTCTCTACTAGTTCCTCCATTATGGACTGAACAAGCATTTCCTGCCCATTCCTAGAAATACGGACGAAATCCCCAGCATAATTATTTAGTCTTAATATTTCATTAGGTAAGAAATCCATAATGGCAGTACGTACCTTACCACTACGTTTTACCTCTTCACCGATAAATCTACCAGGCACAACATAAAGAGCCTGACCGTAAGGATATTGTTCTGCTTCGGTGATAAATTCAGATCTCATGCTCTCCCCTAAGGGTAGAGAGTATAATAATTTATCCATAACCCACATCCTTCTTTCCAATTAACTATATTCTAGCACAAATAGTCATTTCCTGTCAGTTTCAACCTTATAAGCACCTTGACCTATCTTCTTAGCCTATGCTATACTGTTAACGAGCCGACATTGTCGCGATTGTCTAGGTTCACCTAGACAAAGGAAGCCGCTATTCTATGGACAGAATAGCGGCTTGATTTTTTATCTGAATTCAATTTTTAAATGCTGTCTTTCAGGTAAGCTTTTATAGGTATACTTGGGATATCCGACTAAAAGAGTTCCCACAATATTTTGTTTCACAGGAACATTCAATAAATCTCTTAGCGGCTGATAATTAGCTTGAGCACAGGTTTGAATGAAGCCCATAATAGTAGTGCCTAAGCCAATAGTAGGAGCATATAGCTCAGCATAAGCCCAAGCCTGTTCGCAATTGCTAATACCTGTTTCATTTAAACGTCTAGCCAAAGCAAAAATAAGCTGATGAGCATTTCTGGCAATAATATCCAGCTTTCTCTCTCTATAAACCTGAAGCACCTTCACAAAATAACGCTTTCTGGGAGAATTAGCATCTATCTCCTCCTGCATCCAATCAGCAGTAGCCTCAGCTATCTGTCTGATTAGCTTTTGATCAGAAACTACAATATAATACATTCCCTGAGAATTAGCAGCAGTAGGTGCATAACGGGCAGCATCTAGGAGCTCTCTAATTTTCTCTTCAGGCACAAGCTCATCTCTGAAATTCCTCACTGAGCGGCGCATCCGCAAAAAATTATAAGCAGCCTTGCTATCCAAGGTTTCCATAGGTATGGGAGCTTGTTCTGCCCTCGGACAACGAGTATTATCTAAAGCAGCCTTAGGACATACCGCCACACAATGACCACAGGACATGCAGGACATTTCATTAACCGTAGTAGGTCCTTGCTCTGTCATTTCAATAATGCAACTGGGACAAACCTTAGCACAAATCCCACATTTTATACATTTGCTCTTATCAATGGTAATTATTCCTGCCATTTGAACACCTCTATCTCCCCACTACAGTAAAAATAAAATCGGACACCCTTCGTATGATAAAAAAGCCGGACAATTGTCCGGCAAAAATTTAATGGCTCCCCGAGTAAGACTCGAACTTACAACAACTCGGTTAACAGCCGAGTGCTCTACCGATTGAGCTATCGGGGAATGTTTCAACGTTTGTAATTATACACTATGTAATAAGGTCTGTCAAATCAATTTATTAATAATTTATGCTTCCTTCGTTTCCTTTTTTCCCTATAGTTTATCCTTCCTGCCCTTAAAATATCACAAACCTTAAGTACTTATTCTTACACTGCTTAGTAAAAAATTTTATTGCTAACTTAATTCTAAATTCGAAATTTATAGTATTATTTTATGTTATGATTTTCTATATTTTTTATTTTATTTTTTCTAATATTTTCATGTTACTTTTTCCCTTGCATATTTTAAAAATCATTTATATCTTAAAAATATTTTTCACACATATTTTTTTCAAAGGAAATGAATTCTATTTTTCTCCTTCATGCTTATATTTTTTCTTCACTGAAAATTATAAGTGCAAATATTTTTACAATGCATCTGTTTCTTTAGCACAAATATTTTTTCTTTATTATTCTTAATTAATCTTATTTTTTCTTGCGATACCTAAAAAAAGTGTTATAATATACACAAGTACAGGGCTTAATTATTTCTTTGCAATTATTTAGAATTTGCCCAATTTGAGGAGGTCAAAAGTATGGTTGAAAAAAAACCTGTAGCAAAAAAAGTTGTAGCTAAAAAGGCTGTAGCTAAGAAAGCTGCTGCTCCTAAGAAGGCTGTAGCTAAGAAGGTTGCTGCTCCTAAGAAGGCTGTAGCTAAGAAGGTTGCTGCTCCTAAAAAAGCTGTAGCTAAAAAAGTTGCTGCTCCTAAAAAAGCTGTAGCTAAGAAAGCTGCTGCTCCTAAAAAAGTTGTAGCTAAGAAAGCTGCTGCTCCTAAAAAAGTTGTAGCTAAGAAAGCTGCTGCT
>CAZTGQ010000057.1:0-8574 GCA_964613345.1 uncultured Acidaminococcales bacterium
AAGGCTTAACATACGGCAAGCTTTTCCCCTTTTAAGAGACAACAAGCACTTGCTCTGCCCTAAAGCCTTTTCCCTTTTAAGGATCATAAAGAGGCTTTGAGGAAAATGCAGAGCATTTTCCTCAAAGCCTCTTTGCCAAATATAGTGCTATTCGCTGACGACGCAGTTTTTACCCCTGCTTTTAGCTTCATACAACCTTTTATCAGCTAATTCCAGCAATTCCGTTACAGTTAGTAAATCATGTTCAGAAATATTCACACAACCAACACTGATGGAAATCTTTTCTGATTCCAGTTCATCAAAGCTTAAATGTCCCACTAGTTCAGCCATAACCTTCATTCTCTGATTGAACACCTCAGCCGGAATATCTTGAGAAACCACAATAAATTCGTCCCCACCAAAGCGTGCTACAAAATCGCCTCTGCTTACTGCAATATTATTGTGCAGAACGGTAGCAATTCCCTTTAGAACTAAATCTCCTACCAAATGTCCCTTGGTATCATTCAAATTCTTAAAGAAATCAATATCAATCATGGCAATACCCATGTTCCGCCTTTTTGCTCTAGCTATGCTAATATAATTTTTCAAATTGGCATCAACATGTCTACGGTTATAAATTCCTGTTAAAGGATCCAGAGAAATTTGATTATGCAAATCATCCAAATTTAGATAGAGCATACTCTTATCAAAAACATTATCCACATACTCGTTAGCCAGTCTGGTAACCATTTCCACTACAGCACCGGTATCCCCATAAGGAACATACTCGGAAATAACAAAATGAAGAGCATTTTGAGAATATTCCAGCTTCGTAAAACGACCTTTTTTTTCTAAAGCCTGTAGGGATATACAGTTACTACAACGAAGCTGCTTACCCCAAACAGAATAACAGAATTCATGGTTACAGCTCATATTTTCATTTGTTTCAAAAATTATGGTATCCTTGGGATTAACCAGCCGTACTAAGTCAAAGTGAGGCTCCTGAGCTTTAATGTACAAATGCACCTTTTCTTCCTTAGTAAGACCACTGGCTTGGGATAATTTAATAAGGTCATCGTAGGATCTTTCCAGACGAGCATCCACGTCCTGAATATACTTAGGAGCCACATTAGCAACCCTTTTTCTCAGTAAAGACATGGTGCAGGGCTTAGATATTACATCATTAGCTAAAAGCTCCACAGCTCGCCTTTCTGCCTCCTGATCTCCTGAGGTTAAAATAATGGTAGTAAGGCTCTTAGTATTGGCCTTCTGTCTTATTTTTTTCCAAAAGCGCTAGTCCACTTATATCCGGCAAAATATCATCCAGCATAATAACATCGACTAAGTCACTATTTTGCTCTAAATACTCCCACGCACTATGACCATCTCTTTTTTCCACAACTACATAATCATGAATAAAAATACTGGCTAGAGCAACACTGGTTACCTCCATAGGGTCTACAATGAGCATAACCCTCCCGGCCAGCTTTTTAGCATCGGCCTCCTGCTCCTCTGCGTAATCCGCCATAATTTTTTCTTCATTGGGTCTAATTTCTTCCCCCACCTTGGACCTTACCAAAGCCTTTAGAAAATCAGGTAAGGCCATTGGCTTGGCGTAATAATAGCCCTGCACATAATCACAGTCCAAAGCACGCAATCTAGCAATTTGCTCGCTATTTTCTACTCCCTCAGCAATAACCATGAGATGCATCCATTTAGCCAGACCCATGACAAAGTTCACTATACCGCGACCTGTAACATCCTGCTCTTCTCTTTGAACCAGCTTCATATCTAGCTTTAAGATATCTACCGGCATCCTTGCCAACATATTCAGGGAAGAATATCCACTGCCAAAGTCATCCATTTCAATGAGGAAGCCCAACTCTCTTAGCTTAGCAACTACATCAATAATCTGAGTGGCATTTTCCGTATAAGCAGTTTCCGTGATTTCCAGATGGAAATGCTTAATATTCAGTCTACACTTAGCTATCAGCGTGAGCAGGATATCTGTTAGCTGTGGATTATATAAATCTATACGAGAAACATTTACGGATATAACTACATCAGGATGTCCATCATCAATCCAAGCACGCATATCCTGACAAACTTTTTCCCAAACATACCTATCCAAAAGGGTAATAAAACCATTTTTCTCAAAAATGGGTATAAAATCAGCGGGTGAAATCGTCCCCATTTCCGGATGCATCCACCGCACCAATGCCTCTGCGCCCACAATCATTTCCGTTTTCAGGTCAAATTTAGGCTGATAATAAACTTGAAACTGGCCTTTATTCAGAGCCTCTCTCATTTCGCTTAAAATAACCTGCTGATAATGTAAGCGCTTTCTGATTTTATCATCGTAATAGGAATAGGGCATCATATAATTACCCTTATTTTCCTCTGCTGCAAGCTTAGCCCGAGAGACAATTTCATTAACATCTCTCAAATTATCGGCAATATGATAAATACCGCAGTGCAGCTTAATATCCATATCGATGGGATAATCGTTTATTTGAGCATATAATTTTCTAAAGAACTGCGGGTCCCACTCATCCTTATGAGGCACCATAATGTAGAAAATATCGAAAAAGAAACGTCCTAGCAAGGCTTCTTCATCGTTAGCTTCCACTAAAACCTTGGCAATATGTTGAAGAACCTTATTGCTGATCTGTTCGCCATAGGTATCGCTAATCTGTTGGAAGCGCTCCACCCCTAAGCAGAGCAGATCATATTTTTTCTGCGGTTCTGCGCTCAATAGCTCCTTAGCCTTCATGAAAAAGAATTGCTTATTGTAAAGTCCAGTAAGCTCGTCCTTTTCCGCTTTATTGATAAGGGCAGCACTTTCTCTCAGACTAATAATATTTTCTAGGCGACGACGAATAAGCTCTCCCTTGTAGGGCTTAGCAATAAAATCCTGTGCCCCTAGAGAAAGCGCTTTAAGCTCGGAATCATAGCCATCCATTTGCGAAGAAACAATCACCGGAATATTACGCAGAATGGGGTCATCCTTTAAAACGGTCAGAACCTCATAGCCATCCATTACCGGCATAATTATATCCAAAATAATGGCATGAATTTCATTGTTTCCCCTTAAAAACTCTATAGCCTCATGGCCATCCGCCGCCTCATAAACCTCGTACTCATCCGCAAGAATTCTCTTAAGAATCTTGCGATTAATTTCTTGATCATCAACAACTAAAATTTTCCTTTTCAACACAACATCTCCCCATAATAAATCTTCTCAAGCTGTGTTTAATAGTGCCCTTCCTATTTCTCCGTTAAGCTATACACATCCGGTCTTCTATTAGCTAAAGAAAAAGTCTGATGCCGAACCTTTGTTACATAATTCAAATCAATTTCCGCTGTAATTACTCCTACGCGCTGAGAAGCTCTGGCTATAACCGTACCCCAAGGGTCAATAATCATGGAATTAGCATTAGCCTGGAACTTTGGTTTATTGCCGATTTGTGCAGGAGCTACTACATAGCACTCATTTTCAATAGCTCTAGCTCTCAAAAGCGTTTCCCAATGATCCTTACCTGTATTAACAGTAAAAGCCGCCGGTGTCAGGAAAATATTAGCTCCGGCCAAGGCCATTAGCCTAAATATTTCCCCAAAGCGAGTATCGTAGCAAATGGCTAAGCCTAAATGCCCCACCTCTTGGGTATCTAAAGTAACGATTTTCTTCCCCGGACGAACCTTATCAGACTCCTTAAAGCTAGCTCCCTCCGGTAAAACAACGTCGAAGGGATGAATTTTCTCGTAGCTGGCTGCTAATACCCCTTCCGGATTAAATACCAGCGTACAATTACTAGGTAAGCCCCCCTGAGGGTCTTTTTTATAAATACTGCCTCCATGGAGCCCTATGTGGTATTTTTTAGCAAGCTTAGACAGCACTAGGAAGCTTTCTCCCCCCGGCACTTCTTCTGCTGCCTGCAAGTGCTCCCTGCCCCAATAGTGCATCAATTCCGGCAAAGCGACTAATTTTGCCCCTTTTTCCACAGCCTCTTCTATTAAATCCGTAGCCTGCTGTAAATTGCTCTTAATATTGTCCTGAGAATCCATTTGTATAGCTGCTGCGATAAATTTGTCCATTCTATACTCCTTTTAAACACTCTTTAGCTAACTAAGGTACTAGTCAGTTATAATTATTCTAACACATTTTCTCTTGGTACGGAAATAAAATATTAGATTATTTACGTTTTACTTTTTTTTATTTTAAATTGCAAATTATTTGTAAATTTATTCTAGACACAGTAAAAAAAAGAAGTTATAATTAAATTAATCATAAAGGAGTGATGCATAAGAGCACCACTCCTTTATTTACAAAAAAGGGAGGGTTTTGAGTGAATGATGACGTGGTAACTAAAAAAACTAAGGTGGATGTCTTTCTGGACTGGATTGAGCGTACCTGTAACAAGCTTCCACCGCCTGCACTACTTTTCTGTTATTTGTTTGTGATTGTAGCTATTATTGGTTGTATTTTTACCTTGACCGGAATTTCCTTAACTAATCCGGCTACCGGCAAAGCAGTTGTTTCCGCCAATCTCTTTAGTAAGGCCGGCGTAACCTGGTTCTTAACCAACATGGTTAAAAACTTCACCGGTTTTGCTCCCTTGGGTCTGGTACTCACCATGACCTTGGCTATCGGCTTCTGCGAAGAATCCGGCATGCTTGTTACTATGCTCAGACGTAGCATGAGTAACGTAAACCCCTCCATGGTTCCCTATTTAATTGCTTTCCTAGGAACTGTGGGTAACATCGCTTCAGATACTGCTATGATTGTAATTCCTCCTTTGGCAGCTCTAGTTTATCTAGGCGTAGGCAAGCATCCTATCGTAGGTATGATTGTTGCTTATGCAGGTGCTCAAGCAGGCTTTACCGCCAACCTTATGATTGCCGGTACTGACTCCTTACTCCAAGGCTTAACCAACGGTGCTATTGATGCCTTCATGGGTAAGCAGGGTGCTTTCGTAGTAGATGTTACCTGTAACTGGTACTTCATGATTGCTTCCACCTTCCTATGTTCTTTAGTTATCGGTCTTGTTTCCATTAAGGTTATTGAGCCTCGTTTCCCCAAGTTCGTTCCTACTGAAGAACATGAAACCTTAGAAGAAGTTACTCCTCTAGAAGTAAAGGGGTTACACGCTTCTGCTGTGGCTACAGCGCTTTTCATCATCATCGTGGCAGTAGGCTTCTTCTCCGGCGTTTTGTCCAAAAATGGACAGCTTGTTGGTTCTCTTCTCTTAAAGGGTTTAATTCCCCTACTATTCCTACTATTTAGTATTGCCGGCATTACCTTTGGCGTGGTAACCAAAAAGTTCACCAGCCTAAAGGATGTCAACAAGGCCATGGTTAAGCAAATGAGTGCCATGGGCGCCTACATTATTTTCTGCTTCTTCTGCGGTCAATTCCAAGGCTTATTTAGCTGGACAAAATTAGGTACTATGCTGGCAATCAGCGGTGCTGACTTCCTCAAGAGCATTGGCTTTACCGGCATTCCCATGTGCGTATCCTTCATTATTATCAGTGCTTTGGTTAACATCAAAGTTTCCTCCGGCTCTGCTAAATGGGCAATTTTCGCACCTATCTTTGTACCCATGTTCATGCTCTTAGGTTATCACCCTGGCTTTACCCAATTACTTTATCGTTTAGGTGACTCTCCCGGAAACTGCTTTACTCCTATGAGTCCTTACATTTGGATGCTACTTGCTGTAGCACAAGCTAAGTACGACAAAAACATTGCTATTGGTACCTTAATTTCCAATATGATTCCTATTGCTATCGTCTTACAAATTGCTTGGATTATCTTCGTAGTAATCTGGATGCAGCTTGGCTTACCTATCGGACCTGGCGTAGGTACTGCTTTACCAGCTGGAGTTTTATAATTACAAATATTACAAGGGAGACATCTACCGGGTGTCTCCCTTTCTTAGGAGGCTATTATGTCATACCAATTAAACCAAGAAATTCTTGCTCAAGCAAAG
Organism: uncultured Acidaminococcales bacterium; assembly: GCA_964613345.1. Classification (GTDB taxonomy): domain Bacteria; phylum Bacillota; class Negativicutes; order Acidaminococcales; family Acidaminococcaceae; genus CAZTGQ01. Next base: position 5,967 of record CAZTGQ010000057.1, read on the forward strand.
GATGAATATGAAGAGCTTATTGCCCTCTTAAAAACGCTCTGCGCTATTCCTGCTCCCTTAAACATGGAACTAGCCAGAGCAGAGTTTTGTAAAAAATGGTTAGAGGATAACGGTGCTAAGGGTGTTTATATTGATTCTGTATACAATGTTATCTATCCCCTAAACTGCACCGCTACTAACAAAGTGAAAATTTATACCGCTCATTTAGATACCGTTTTCCCCGACACCACTCCCATGCCCCTGGTGGAAAAGGATGGCATTTTAAGCTGCCCAGGTGTAGGTGACGACACTGCTAACGTGGCCCTTTTGCTCATGGCAGCCAAATACATTACCCAAAAAGGCTTAGAACCTGACGAGGGTTGCGTTTTTATCTGCAATAGCGGAGAAGAAGGCTTCGGCAATTTAAAGGGCTCCAAGGCCTTCATGGAAGCCTTTAAGGGCAGAGTACTATCCATGGTATCCTTTGATGGTCCTTCAGATTACTGTGTCAACTATGGTGTGGGCTCCACTCGCTATAAGGTCACCATGAAAACTGAGGGTGGCCATTCCTATGCTAACTTCGGCAATAAAAATGCCATAGCCTATATGGCCTCCTTCTTAGATGCCCTTTATAAAATTAAAGTTCCTACTAAGGGCACAACCACCTACAATGTAGGAGGTATTACCGGCGGTACCTCTGTAAATACCATAGCTCAAGAAGCCTCCTGCTTCTTTGAATATCGTTCTGATATCAAGGAAAATTTAACGGCTATGATGGACTTTTTCCAAACTACGGTGAAGGCCTATCAGCAAATGGGCATTGAAGTAGACGTAGAAGTTCTAGGCGAGCGCCCCTGTATGGGTGACGTAGATGCTACTGAGCAAAAGGCTTTGGAGGATAAGCTATGCGCTGCTGCCGAGCTTTATTGCGGCGCAGTACCCACGCTCCACTCCGGTTCTACGGATTGCAATATTCCCTTCTCCCATGGGGTATGTGCCTGCGCTATAGGCGGCTATGTAGGTGCCGGTGCCCACACTAGAGAGGAATGGCTGGAGCTAGACAGTCTTAAAAAGGGCTATCCCTTTGTTCTAGCCGTTATTCTAGATGGCTTTAGAAAAAAACACCCGCATCTTTTTGCCTAGAAAGGAAGTTAACCATGAGTATAGATAAATATGCATCCCTTCTAACTGAGCTTAGCAACCACATTTGGGATTATGCTGAATTGAAATTTGATGAGCACAAATCCTGTGCTGCTCTCAGTGACTGCTTGGAAAAAGAAGGGTTTAGTGTCAGAAGGCAGATTGCCGATATGCCCACTGCTTTTAGCGCCACCTTTGGCTCAGGTCACCCTGTCATCGGTCTTTTAGCAGAATATGATGCTCTGTCCGGCCTTAGCCAAGAAGCCTTTGTAGCTGCTCCCACGCCCAGAGAAGGCACTACCATAGGTCATGGCTGTGGTCATCATCTTCTAGGCACCGCAGCAGTTGGCGCAGCGCTTGCTGTGCGTGATTACTTAAAGGAAAGCAAAGCTTCCGGTACCGTGGTGCTCATTGGCTGCCCGGCGGAGGAGGGCGGCTCCGGCAAAGCCTATTTAGCCAGAGCCGGAGAATTTGATAAGCTGGACGTAGCTCTCACCTGGCATCCTGCCGGTGGCTATGCTGTTACCACAGGCTCCTATCAAGCTAACTGTCAGGTTTATTTCCGCTTCAAGGGAGTTTCTGCTCACGCAGCAGGCGCCCCTCATCTAGGCCGTAGTGCCTTGGATGCAGTAGAGCTGATGGACGTAGGCACCAATTATCTGCACGAACATATTGAACCTACAGATAGAATCCATTATGCCATTACCGATACCGGTGGCATATCTCCCAACGTTGTCCAAAATCACGCTGAGGTTCTCTATCTCATTCGTTCCACAGATAATGACAAGGTAAAAAAGCTTTACGACAGAGTGTGCAAAATAGCTAAGGGTGCAGCCTTAATGACAGAAACTGAAGTGGAAATTGTCTTTGATAAGGCCTGCTCCAATGTTTTGTCTAATAGCGTATTAGAGGACTTGCTGGATAAAACCATGCATCAAGTTCCCCTACCCACCTGTTCAGAAGAAGAAATAACCTTTGCTAAGGAAATTAAAAAGACCCTGGACCCTGCTAGCATTCTCAGCGATTCTTCCCTGTCCACCTTAGGTATAAGGGACAAGAAAAAATATGCCGCTAAATATCAAGAGTCACTTCGTCCTGATTTTATCGTGGAGCATGTTCATTCTGATGCCTATATTCCCGGTTCGACGGACGTAGGAGATTGCAGCCACGCTGTACCCACAGCCCAGTTTGTAGCCTCCTGTTATGTACCCGGCACTCCCGGACACTCTTGGCAAATGGTTGCTCAGGGCAAAACTCCCTATGCCCGAAAGGGTATGCTCTACGCCGCTGAGGTATTAGCCAAGGCCTGCTACACAATTATTGAAGACCCCTCTATTGCCGCTAAAGCAAAAGAGGAATACGTAGAGGTAACTGAGGGTAAACCCTTCATCTCTCCTATTCCTCCGGAGATTAAACCTAATAGTCAAGGAAAGAAATAATCGAGTAGGAGGTCATCCATTAGTTGGGTGACCGACCTCTCACACCACCG
>CAZTGQ010000058.1:0-8552 GCA_964613345.1 uncultured Acidaminococcales bacterium
TACTGGTCAAAGAGTGATTGATACCTTGTTTCCAATCGCTAGTGGGGGGATTGCAGCAATTCCTGGTCCCTTTGGTAGTGGTAAAACTGTTGTTCAACATCAACTCGCTAAATGGGCGGATGCAGATATTATCGTTTATGTAGGTTGTGGTGAACGTGGTAATGAAATGACAGACGTTTTAAATGAATTCCCTGCCCTTAACGATCCGCGCACCGGTTTACCCCTGATGAAGAGAACTGTTTTAATTGCTAATACCTCTGATATGCCTGTAGCTGCCCGTGAAGCATCTATTTATACAGGTATTACCCTAGCAGAATATTTCCGTGATATGGGCTATAAGGTTGCTATCATGGCTGACTCCACCTCTCGTTGGGCTGAAGCCTTGAGAGAGATGTCCTCTCGTTTAGAAGAAATGCCAGGTGAGGAAGGTTATCCTGCTTATTTGGCTTCTCGTCTAGCAGAGTTTTATGAAAGAGCCGGCATTGTAAAGTGTGTGGGCAGTGAGGATAGAATTGGTGCAGTTAGTGCTATAGGCGCTGTATCTCCTCCAGGCGGCGATATCTCAGAACCTGTTTCTCAGGCTACGCTGCGTATCGTTAAGGTGTTCTGGTGTTTGTCCGCTTCACTAGCTTACGCTCGTCACTTCCCGGCTATTGATTGGTTGCAGAGTTATTCCCTGTATTCTGATCGCTTGAGAGCTTATTATGATTCTAAGGTAGCACCTGATTGGTCAACCTTAGTGGGTAAAACCATGCAAATATTGCAGGAGGAAGCTAGTCTTAACGAAATTGTGCAATTAGTAGGTATTGATGCCTTGGGCTTCAAGGATCGTATTACTATGGAATGTGCTCGCTCTATTCGTGAAGATTTCTTACATCAAAATTCCTTTGATGATATTGATACCTATACTTCCTTGGAAAAACAGCATGCTATGCTGAAATTGATTATTTCTTGGTACGATAAGGCACAAGCAGCTCTAGTGCAGCATGTGCATTTGGATAAGCTGATTGATATGCCGGTGAGGGAACAAATCGGTAGAGCTAAAGCAATTCCTGAAAATGAAAAGGAAGAACGTTTTGCTGCCTTAAACAAAGAATTGGAAGCAGCTTTCAGTGCTTTAACGGAGGAGGGTGACGCAAATGCGTAAGGATTATAAAACAATTCGCGAAGTAGTAGGCCCTCTGATGATGGTGGATCATGTGGAAGGTGTTAAATATGATGAGTTAGTAGAGATTGAGCAGGCTAACGGTGAAATCCGCAGTGGTAAGGTCTTAACTGTGGATGGAGATAAGGCCTTAGTACAGCTTTTTGAAAGCTCCCAGGGCTTAAAGCTTTCTGATTCTAAGGTCCGCTTTTTAGGCCATAGTATTCAATTGGGCGTGGCACCTACCATGTTGGGACGTGTTTTTGATGGTATGGGTCGTCCTAAGGATGGCGGTGCTCCCATTATTCCTGATGAATACAGGGATATTAACGGTGTACCTATGAATCCGGCGGCTAGAGATTATCCTGCTGAATTTATTCAGACCGGTGTTAGTGCCATTGACGGTTTAAATACCTTGGTTCGTGGGCAGAAATTGCCGGTTTTCTCCGGCTCCGGTTTGCCTCATGCTCAGCTTGCTGCTCAGATTGCTCGTCAAGCTAGAGTTTTAGGTAGTGGAGAATCCTTTGCAGTAGTTTTCGCTGCTGTAGGTATTACCTTTGAGGAAGCAAATTTCTTCATGGAGGATTTTAACCGTACCGGTGCTTTAGAGCGTGCTGTCATGTTTATTAACTTAGCTAATGACCCAGCAGTAGAACGTATTTCTACTCCCCGTATGGCTATTACCGCTGCGGAATATTTGGCGTATGAATTAGGCATGCACGTATTGGTTATTATCACTGATATTACTAACTACGCGGATGCTTTGAGAGAAATTTCTGCTGCTCGTAAGGAAGTACCCGGTCGTCGTGGTTATCCCGGCTACTTATATACTGACTTAGCTACTATGTATGAAAGAGCAGGACGTATTAAGGGAAAGAAGGGTTCTATTACCCAAATTCCTATTCTGTCCATGCCTGAGGATGATAAGACTCACCCCATTCCTGATTTGACAGGTTATATTACTGAAGGTCAGATTATATTATCCAGAGAGTTATATCGTAAAGGCTTGACTCCTCCTATTGATGTATTACCTTCTCTGTCCCGTTTAAAGGATAAGGGTGTAGGTAAGGGCAAAACCAGAGAGGATCACGCAGATACCATGAATCAGCTTTTTGCTGCTTATTCCCGTGGTAAGCAGGCTAAGGAATTAGCTACGATTTTGGGTGATGCGGCTTTAAGTAAGACGGATAAGCTTTATGCTAAGTTTGCCGAAGCCTTTGAGGAGGAATATGTCTCTCAAGGCTATAATACCAACAGAACCATTGAAGAAACCTTGGATTTAGGGTGGAAGCTTTTAGGTATTCTGCCTAGAAGTGAGCTCAAGAGAATCCATGATGAATATCTGGATAAGTATTATAAGCCAGCTGCAACTGAGGGGGAATAACCCATGGCTAAGACGATTAATCCTACCAGAATGGAGCTGACGAACCTGAAAAGGCGTTTAGGCACTGCAGTGCGTGGACATAAGCTGCTAAAGGATAAACGGGATGAAATGGTTCGTCAATTCATGCTTTATATTAGGAGAAACAATGAGCTAAGGCAAAAAATGGAAAAGGCACTTTTAGGAGTGTCCGAGCATTTTATTTTAGCTAAGGCACAAATGGGTACTCTTAGTATGTCGGAAGCTCTGCTCTATCCTGCTCGCTCCGCTCAATTTGAGGTAGGAGAAAAAAATGTGATGAGCGTAGATGTGCCGACCATTAAATATACTGGGGATAAAGATGGCGATACTGCTAATATTCCTTATTCCTTTGCTTTTACTACCACGGCTTTGGATAATGCAGTGCTAGCCTTGGCTAAAAATCTGCCTGAGCTTTTAGAGCTGGCGGAGGTAGAAAAAACCTGTAATATGCTGGCTGACGAGATTGAAAAAACTCGTCGTAGAGTAAATGCTTTAGAATATGTCATGATTCCTCAGATGCAAACCAATATTAAGTTTATTACTATGAAGCTTAGCGAGAATGAAAGAGCTTCTACAGTACGTTTAATGAAGGCTAAAGAAATGATGGCCGGTAAAGAGGCCTAAAGACAAAAGTACCGCAACCTGTGTTGGTTGCGGTACTTTTATTTTAAAATAAGCATGAAAAAAGACCGTATACACGGTTAGCGCACGGCCTTCTTCAAAAAAGAGTTTAAAGAGGAGAGCCGATGCCGACCACCGAACTATCTCTTGTTGCGTTTATTATATCATCTTTTTTACTGATTGCAAGAATTGTAAATATTAAAAATATTTTGTAAAAAATGTTTCTGAAAGATAGGCTAAGTATTGTTTACTAATGATAATTAGCGTATAATATTTATATAATCCCATGCTAAGGAAGTGATAGTAATGCTAAAGCTTATGAATTTAGTGGAAAATAATATGTCGGAAAATAAGGCCTTGCGTGCTGAGCATGGTCTGTCTTTTTTTGTAGAAGGAGATAATTTTAAATTTCTTTTTGATTGCGGGCCCAGCGATGCTATTTTGCATAATGCTCGTTATCTGGGAGTTCGCTTAGCTTCCGGACAATTTACGGTACTCAGTCATAATCATTGGGACCATACTTTGGGTTACAGAGAAGTGGTGGAGGCCGGTCTTGCTCCTAAGGTGCTTTATACCGGACCTAACTTTTTTGCGAGAAAATATGCTCAAAGCGGTATGCGCTATACGGATTTGTCTTCCGGCTTAGATGAAGAATTTTTGCAGGAGCATGGCATAGAGCATAGAGTGATAGAGGGAGCAGAAAAAATAGGAGAGGGTCTGTGGTTGGTAAGTGGTTTTAATAGGACCCACGACTTTGAAACCATTCCCACTCGTTTTGTCAAGGAAGACAAGGGCAGGATGGTCAAGGATGATTTCAGCGATGAAGTTTGTGCCGTCTTTGATACCCCTCGTGGTCTTGTGGTCATGGTGGGTTGTAGCCATCCCGGCATTTTAAATATTTTGGAAACCGTGCATCAACGTTTGGAAAGACCTATTTATGGAGTTATTGGTGGTACTCATCTTATGGAAGCGGATGAAAACCGCATTAAGCAAACACTGACCGAGCTGGAACGATTGGGTATTGAGGTGGCAGGGTTATGCCACTGCTCCGGACAAAAGGCTCGGGAGGAGATAGATGAGCGTGAAGCCTTGGCAGGATGTCAAATTCACGTAGGGGGTGTTATCTTTTTCTAAAGGGTTGGCTTTACTATAACAAAATTTGGGAGGTTGTCTTATGTCAGCACTATTTGTTTTTGGACTTATTTTTCTTGCTGTAGTATGTATGGTTATTGCTATTTCTAAATATCATTATCATCCTTTTATTGTTATGACGGTTATTGCTATTTTGATGGGTCTTATTTGCGGCGTAGAACCTAATAAAGTGGTTGATACCGTCAAGAGCGGCTTCGGCGGCATTTTGACCAGCATAGGTATTGTTATTTTGTGTGGAACTATTATTGGTAAAATTCTTGAGAAAACAGGTGCTGCTTTAACCATGGCTAATACTATTTTAAAAATAGTGGGCAAGGAAAATAGTGTTATTACCATGGGTATTATGGGTTATGTAACCGGTATCCCTGTTTTCTGCGATTCAGGCTTCGTAGTACTTTCTCCTATTAGCAGAGCTATGTCTGAGCAAAGTAAAAAATCCTTAGCTGTCATGGCTACTGCTCTGTCCGGAGGTTTGTATGCTACTCACTGCTTAGTACCACCTACACCGGGACCTATTGCTATGGCAGGTACTCTCAACGCTGATTTGGGCTTAACCATTTTAGTGGGACTTTTAATTTCTATCCCAGCTACGGTTGTGGCTGTGCTTTATGCTAATAAAATAGCTTCTACTATCGAAATTCCTGCCAATTCTGAATATACTCTGGAGCAATTAGAAAGATTATATGGAGCTTTGCCAGGTGCCATGCACAGCTTTTCTCCTATTTTCCTGCCGATTATTTTAATTGCTTTATCCTCCGTAGCTAAATTTCCCACTAAGCCCCTAGGTAGTGGCGCTTTGGTGGCAGTGATTAATTTTATTGGTAATCCCGTTATTGCTCTAATTTTAGGCGTATTTTTAGCTATGACCTTAATTCCTGCCAGTGCTAAGGATAAAACCTTGGAGTGGTTTAATGAAGGAGTTAAGGACTCCGCTGCTATTTTAGTTATTACCGGTGCCGGCGGTAGCTTTGGCGCAATTTTAAAGCTAATGCCCATTGCTGATGCAACTAAAAATTTAGGCCTTTTAGATGCAGGTGTGGGTATTTTGATTCCCTTCATCATTGCTATGGTTTTAAAGCTGGCCATGGGTGCTTCCACGGTTGCTATGATTACCACAGCTTCTATGATGGCTCCTTTAATGGGAACGTTGGGCTTCACCAGTTCCTTGGGCAGAGTGCTGGTAGTAATGGATATCGGTGCAGGCTCCATGGTGGCCTCCCATGCCAATGATTCTTATTTCTGGGTGGTATCTCAATTCTCCGATATGACTACTCCCCAGGCTTATAAGTGTCAGACCGGTATGACTGCTGTAATGGGTACCTTTGTAGCTTTAGTTTTAGTAGTGCTTTCCTTTACCATTCTTTAAAATTATTTTTAAAACATAATAATCAGTAGGAGTCTAAGGGATTTTCCCTAAGGCTCCTACTTCCTTTAGGGGAAAAAGTGTTATAATAATTAGTAACTAGGTAAGGAGGACGGAAAAATGTCAGATTTAGATAGATTTAAAACCATGGTAGAAGCTTCCTCCAATATAGTCTTTTTTGGGGGAGCAGGTGTTTCTACAGAAAGCGGTATCCCTGATTTTCGTAGTGTGGATGGCCTATATAATCAAAGCTATAAATATCCACCGGAGACCATCTTAAGTCATAGCTTTTATGAGCGTAATACAGAAGAATTCTATCGGTTTTATCATGATAAAATGCTTTGCTTGACGGCTAAACCCAATGCTGCCCATTTGAAGCTGGCCCAGCTGGAGAAACAGGGTAAATTAAAGGCTGTTATTACCCAGAATATAGATGGCTTGCATCAAGCTGCCGGAAGCAAAAAAGTCTTGGAGCTGCACGGTAGCGTGTTAAGAAATTATTGCACTAAATGTCATAAGTTCTTTGACGGTCAATATATGGCAGACCACGAGGGAGTGCCTTGTTGTGACGCATGCGGTGGTGTTATTAAGCCAGATGTAGTGCTTTATGAGGAAGGATTGGATAATGACATTTTGGAGCAGGCTGTTAGCTATATTCGGCAAGCAGATATGCTGATTATAGGAGGTACCTCCCTAGTGGTTTATCCTGCGGCGGGACTGGTGCAGTATTATAGGGGTCATAAGCTGGTGGTAATTAATAAGGGAGCTACTTCTGCTAATGCCAGTGCTGATTTGGTTTTAGCGGAAAGCATTGGCAAGGTCATGAGCCAAATTGAGTAAGCTTTGCTAGTCATTGCTTTGAAGGTGTGTTATAATTATATGGTTAGAAAAAACGTATGGGGGTCTTACAGATGTTAGACATGAAATTTGTACGGGAACATTCCGCAGAAGTTGAACAAGCCATGAAGAATAGAAATATGGAGATGAGTTTAGGTGAATTCATGTCCTTGGAGCAAAAACGCAGAGAGCTTTTACAAACTGTAGAAGCCGATAAGAGTAAGCGTAATGCTGCCAGTGCTGCTATCAGCAAGATGAAAAAAGAGGGTGCTAATGCAGATAAGGAAATTGCAGAAATGCGTGCCTTAGGCGATGAAATTGCCGCTGCTGATAAAGAATTAAAAGAAGTTCAAGAAAAATTACAGGGTATTTTATATATGATTCCTAATATGCCGGCAGAGGATGTACCTGTGGGCAAGGATGATAGTGATAATCCAGTGGTACGTACCTGGAGCGAGCCTACTAAGTTTACCTTTGAACCAAAGGCACACTGGGATGTAGGTGAGGGCTTGGGCATTTTAGATTTTGAAAGGGCTGGTAAGGTTTCCGGTGCTCGCTTTACTTTTTACAAGGGCTTAGGTTCTCGCCTAGAGCGTAGCGTTTACAACTTCATGCTAGACGTACATACGGCTAAGCATGGTTATACAGAGATTTTCCCTCCCTATATTGTTAACCGTGACAGTATGCTAGGAACGGGCCAATTACCTAAATTTGCCGAGGATATGTTTAAGGTGGAAGGACAGGATATGTATTTGATTCCTACCGCCGAGGTACCTGTGACCAACTATCACAGAGGAGAGATTTTAAAAGCAGAGGATTTGCCTATTAAATATTGTGCTTACAGTGCTTGCTTTAGAGCAGAGGCCGGTAGTGCAGGACGTGATACCAGAGGTCTTATTCGTCAGCATCAATTTAATAAGGTTGAGCTAGTGAAATTCACTAAGCCAGAGGAATCCTGGACTGAGCTGGATAAATTAACTAATGATGCAGAAGAAATCCTACAATTGCTGAAATTGCCTTATCATGTGGTACGTTTATGTACAGGTGACTTAGGCTTTAGCTCTGCTACCACCTATGACATTGAGGTGTGGTTGCCTGCATCTAATTGCTACAGAGAGATTTCCTCTTGCTCTAATTTCTTGGACTTCCAAGCTAGAAGAGCAGATATTAAATTCCGCCGTGGACCAAAGGATAAGCCGGAATATGTACATACTCTGAACGGCTCCGGTCTGGCAGTAGGACGTACTGTTTCTGCTATCTTGGAGAACTATCAACAAGAAGATGGCAGCGTTATCGTGCCGGAAGCTTTAAGACCTTATATGGGCTGTGATGTAATTAAATAAACTAAGAAATTATATTAAAAGGACGTTAGAACTGCCTATGAGGCAATCCTAACGTCCTTTGTGCCTTTAAAGAGAGGACATGAGTCGAAGCACAGAAAAGAAAGTATATAATTCACATGTTGACAAATAGTGGGCAGGAAAGTACTAGTCATGTTATACTTAAGACATTGTTTGTACGGATGGTGTAGTAAATTTAGCTAGCAGTATATTCTATTTTCTTTCGGATAAAAACTGGGAAGTACATAGTGTTAAAGGGGATAAGCATGGATAATTTTGATTGGCGAATGATGAAACTTTTATATGAAAAGAAGAGTTTAAGTAAAGTTGCTCAAGATTTGTATATGACGCAATCTGCGCTGACTAAAAGACTACAGGGTATAGAAAAAGAATGGAATATTCAAGTGGTAAAAAGAACCAGTAAAGGGGTGCTTTTTACTGCTGACGGGAGGTTCTTAGCAGAGCAGGCAAAGAATGTTATTAAAATTTTGGACAATATGACTAATTATTATAATGCTAAGGCGGAAACACAAAACATTATTAATTTTGGCATACCAAATTCTTTTGCTCGGTTGTATTTGCCTGATTTGATGAGTAATTATGTGTCTAAAAATGAGCAAACACCTTTTGCGATTGTATCTAATTCTAGTGATGTGATTGTGCAAAAGTTAATTGCCAGCACTATGGATATGG
>CAZTGQ010000059.1:0-8530 GCA_964613345.1 uncultured Acidaminococcales bacterium
CAAGAGTGAAGGTCAAAATCTTCCCATGGGGCGGCTCAGCTCAAGGCCTATTACGGAAAATACTAAGCATGCCGCTCATGCCGAGGAAAAGCTGGATCAGCTCTGGCTTGTGGCAGCTGGCAGTGGTGCCGGTCGTATGGAGGAGCTGCGACGCCTGCCCTGGCAGGCGTCGCAGCATGACAATGTTTGGGCTGAAAATTGCAGAAGGCGGGGACTAGAGGCGGCACCGGGCGCAGGTTCTTTAGCTTATACTCATTTTCAAGGGGGTTACGATAAGGCTTTCTTCCAAGAAAATGCCAGAATTTATCGTGGCCTTTTGTTCAGTAGAATAGAGGGAAAAGCTGCTTTTCTAAGGGGAGAGGGGGAGCTCACCTGCAGCTCCTTGGGCCTATACCAGCTTTGGCAGAAAAGAGGGGGACCTTATTATCAGGTGCTCTTAACTGCCGGTAGAATGGGACAGGACTATGGCCTGGTGGATTTAGGAGATAACTATGCCCATAGTGATTATCACACCTGGGGCGGTAGCCTAAGCGGGGAATATGGTTACGATAAAAAGGTGGGAGGAGGCTTTAGCGTGACTCCCAATATAGGTCTACTATTAGGTAGGGTTGCAGGTAGTAGCTACCTTACTTCTCAAGGCATGCCGGTTTATGCCCGAGGGATTAAACATGGTATTCTTAGCTGCGGCTGTCGTTTAACGAAGAGAGTTGGTCGGTGTCAGGGGTATGTGGCAGGTAAGTGGTTATATGATTTTGGTGGCAATTCTACTATAGAGACGGGAAGCGTAACGCAGCCCTTGGTGGCTAGAAAAAAATGGTGGGATTTTAAGCTGGGTGGCACTGTGGCCTTGGGGAAAAGGGTTCAGGGCCACGTAGAGGTGCAGAAGCTTTATGGTGATTTGAGCAGCAAATTATCCTACAATTTAGGAGCTACTTGGAGCTTTTAGCTAGGCTAAGGTTTAAAAGTAAGCTGTGAAATTTGACGAGGAAAAAGCACCATGTTATAATTTAGACATTATGACTGGTCTAGAGGTTGTTGTGCAAAAGAAATCCTCTGCCAGAGATAGCGAAGGGCGGAGCAGCAATGGCACAAGAAGATAAAGAATATGAGCTTTTGGATGAAGCGGATTTTTTTGAACAGGAAATAGTAATTCGTAAGCATATACTGGGTAGCACCAAGCTTCAAGGTGGAGAAAAGAAGTGTTGCTTAACAGTTTTAGAAGGCGTATCTAAATCTGTCAGGGTACATGGCGCTAGGCAGCATGGTATTACCAAAAAAATGCTACGCACTGCTTTTGAGGTCTTTGCTAAAATGGCGGAGGATAAACGGCATAACGAGAAGGAAATAAGAATGCTGAAAATGCTCTGCATGATTATTTTGCAAGGCATGAATAGTAAATAGACAACAAGAACGAATAAAGGCTAGCATATAGAACCGAAGGGTTCTGTATGCTAGCCTTTTAAGCTAGAGCTTTTTACCTCTGATTTTAACGGTTAGAGGCACTCCCATGGTCTTGGTAAACCATTTTTGCAGAAGCTTTAGCTGGTGCAATTCGATAGTCGGAACTGAGGGAGAGGTTATATTTAAGGCAGGCCCATTCTTAGTAAGAGTGGCGGAAACCTTGGAGAGAGAAGAATTTTGAGAGTAGTCTAAGGCTTCTCCTAAAGCAATGAAGAGGGCACATTTGGCCAGCTTGTTCATGTCCTGGGGAGAAATAAGCACCTTGTATTGTTTACTGCGCAAATAGCTGCGAGAAACTCCATTGTGCCAAGCGGCCATAATGCCGGCATAGACGATTTTTAAATGATCCTCGCCGAAGAGGCAAGCATTTTCTATGATATAGCCACTGTGTCTGGCGTGACTATAATAATTGATTCTGATGCCAATGTCGTGTAGGAGAGCTGCCGTCCTAAGCAGTGGTCGCCAAGAGTCATCAATTTTGTGCAAGGGTCGCCAAGCATCAAAGGCGGCTAAGGCGTAAGTGCATACTAAGGTGCTATGCTTAATATCTGTGTTGTAGAGGTGCATTAAATCGTCAGTGCTGGTGGTGAGAATATCCTTTTGCAGGAGAGGACGATTTAAAAGCTTGCTACGATATTGATCAAAAAGACCCTCTCTCAGACCGCAGCCGGAAACTATGAGCTGCTGAGCCTTCACCTTTTCAGCCAGAGCCTTTATAATAGCGCCACCGGCTACAATAATATCTGCTCGATCTGCTGACATACCGGCCACCTGTTTTCTTTCAGAGAGGGTGGCGCCCTGTAAATATTTCAGGGTATTTTTAAAATCGCTAACGGCAAATTTATAGTTATGAATTTTGGGCGTGTAATATTTAACTCTTTTTTGGTCAATTTTACCTAGAGTACGGATGGTGCCTCCTACGCCAATAAGAGGTATATTGTTAGTCTTGAGCCAAGGTACCTTGGACACGTAGGAGTTAATAGTTTTGCGCAGTTTAGTGAGTAGCTCCGGAGACAAGGAATCCTTTAGCTTTAGCTGGGAGGTTAGATTAACGCAACCAATGGGCAGGCTGATGGAGTTGACCATTTTCCTGTTTTTAACCATAATGAGCTCTGTAGAACCACCACCTAAGTCGAAGATGAGAGCATCTTGAACAGGAATGGTATTAATAACACCTAGGTAGCTCATGTAGGCCTCTGTTTTCCCAGAAATAATTTCTAAGGAAATGCCTGTTTCCTTTTTTATGGCAGCAGCTAACTCAGGTCCGTTGGAGGCATTGCGCATGGCGGCAGTACCTACGGCAATAACCTTGCCTGCTTTAAAAAGCTTGCACATAAGGGCAAAGTTCTTCATGCAGTCTAAAGTAGCACTAAAAGCCAAAGGCGTTAGTGCACCCTTTTTATCCAGCTTCTGCGCTAGACGGAGAGCTTCCTTTTGATTATATACCATATTAAAAGCACCGGTGGTATAGGTCTCGGTGATTACTAGACGTGCTGAGTTGGAACCTATGTCGATTATAGCTATGCGCTCCATGTGGTAATTCTCCTTATTTACATTTTCTTCTCTTAGTATACCTATTAATTCATAAATTTTCATTAAAAATCGTCAAAAACTAGTTAAGTTTTTGTAAAAATTTAGTAGAATGCAAATAAAAGGACTTTTTTGTGCTAAGATAAGATGGACGGGAGGGATTATTGTGGCGAAAAAAAAGGCGGCGCTAGCAGCTCTGATTCATTTGGGCTCGGAGCAGGTTAGCTTAGAAATTATAGAATATACCGGCTTGGATAATGTTAAGGTTTTGGAGCAGGCTAAACAAAAGGTACGTTTGGGTGAAGAAGCTTTCAAAAATAAAAAAATATCCTTTGCTACCACCTTGGACGTGTGTGAGGTACTGAAGGGCTATAAGCAGCTCATGGAGGATTATGGCGTTAAGGATTATTTACTCCAGGGCACTACCGCTGTGCGTGAGGTAGAAAATCAAGCCTATTTTTTGGACCAAATCTATGTCAAAACAGGCTTTGTTATTGACGTGGTGGATATGCCCAGAGAGATTTTTATCAAAAGTGCATCCCTGCATCGGAGCTTGGAACGATATGACAGCACCATGTACAAGGATGGTATTCTCTTTGTAGATATTTCTTCCGGTGGCTTGGGCATTACCTATGTTAAAAATAATATTGTTAAGTATCAACAAAATTTACATATCGGTATTATTCGCATTAAGGAGGCTTTTGACCGTAATGAGCAGGCAAGTATTAATTTTGCTGGAGCGCTGACGGAATATATTGCCAGTAATATTGGACCTGTGCAGGAGGAATTTGCCCAGGAAAAAATTAAGTATCTTGTCCTGACCGGTGCTGAAAGCGAAATGATTTTGCAGCTGGTGAATAAGAAATCCAATCCTAAGAAAATAGCCCACTTGGCGGTGGAGGATTTTTCTGCTTTCTACAATAAGGTGAGGAAGCTTAATACGGTGCAGATTATGAAGATGTATAATCTTACGGAATCGCAGGCTGAGCTTGTTTTGCCCACCACCATTTTGTATCAACAGCTACTTAATTTAACGCCGGTGGAGGATATCATCATTCCTCCGGATAGCTTTATTGATGGTATGAAGGTTATTTATGTGGCGAGAGCTACTGATCAGGTTTACCTAGAGCAGATTCAGGATATGCGTTTAAGCTTGGTGCGCAGCATAGGCGAAAGATATCACTATGATGCTCAGCACGCAAAAAGTGTGGAAAAATTTGCCCTAGCTATTTTTGACAGTCTGAAAAAATCTCATGGTCTGGATTTGCATGCCAGATATCTCTTGCGAGCAGCTTGTATTTTGCACGATATTGGCAAATTCGTCTGTCTGAGATCTCATGCTATTTACAGCTACCGCTTAATTGTTTCTGTGGATATTTTTGGCTATAGTTATTTAGACAAAAGAATCATTGCCTGGGTGGCCTACTATCAAGCAGCTTCTTTAAAAGAGGATGACAGTATAGTTCCAGTGCATATAGATAGGGAGCTGCGTCCTTTAGTGGCGAAGCTGGCAGCCATTGTACGTATGGCAGATGCTATGGACCGCAGCTATAAGCAAAAGATAAAAAGCTGTAAGGTACAGATTAAGGATAATACCATGCTGGTTATAGCTAAAAGTAAGCAGGAGCTATCCTTAGAGGAATGGACCTTTGCTAATAAAAGCAGTTTCTTTGAGGAAGTCTTTGGCTTAATGCCAATTCTAGAAAAAGCAGAAGGGTGACAAAATGCTAATGGATTTTACTAAGCCGGAATATTTTTTTAACAGAGAATTAAGCTGGCTCAAATTTAATTTAAGAGTGTTAAAGGAAGCGGAGGTTACAGACATTCCTCTTTTGGAGAGGATGAAGTTTGTGGCTATTTCTGCTTCTAATCTGGACGAGTTTTTTATGGTGCGAGTAGCAGGGCTCCACAGTCAGCTGGAGGGCGGCATTAACAAAATGGATGCAGCAGGACTTACTGTGGAACAGCAACTAGGTGGCATATCCCAAGAGGCTCATGAGCAGATGCAGCTCCAGTACCATCACTTCACCGCTCTTTTGAAGGAGATAAAGAAGGAAGGTGTGGAGTTCAAGAAGGTTAAGGAGTTGCCCAAGGCAGGGAAGGAATGGGTGGAGCAGTATTATAACGATGTGGTTTATCCTGTTCTGACTCCCATGGCAGTAGATGCTTCCAGACCCTTTCCCTTTTTAGCTAACAAGTCACTTAATTTAGCTCTGGAATTAACTAATAAGGAGGGTGAAACCTCTGTAGCATTTTTGCAGGTACCCTCTGTACTGCCTAGAATTGTGGTGGTGGAGGAAGAACCGTCCGTAAGTTCCTATGTTTTTTTGGAGGATTTAATGTTGGCCTATGGACCGGGATTGTTTAAGGGCTATACTATTGCTTCCATGGCTACCTTTAGAATTACCAGAGATTCTGATTTGGACGTGGATGAGGATGAAACGGAAGATTTATTGAAGGAAATAGAAAAATCCCTGCGTAAAAGAAAAAGAGGAGCTGCCGTCAGACTAGAATTAGCAGCCACAGCATCTCCTATGATTAGAAAATTTTTAATGGAGAACTTAGATCTCACGGATCAAGAGGTTTATGAAATAAAGGGGCCTTTGGACTTAACCTTCCTTTTTGGTTTTCTCGGCTTACCTGGTATGGAAAAATGGCAGTATCCTGATTTTCGCCCCAGTAGACCAGGAGAATTGCGAGAGGAAGAAAATATCTTCGCTCAAATAAAGGAACATGATATTTTTCTCCACCATCCCTATGAAAGCTTTGACCCGGTAGTGAAGCTCATAGCTCAAGCAGCAATGGACCCCACGGTTTTGGCTATTAAGCAGACACTGTATCGTGTCAGTGGTAATTCTCCCATTGTAGCGGCACTGGCTAAGGCTGCGGAAAATGGCAAGCAGGTAACAGTGCTGGTGGAGCTGAAGGCTCGTTTTGATGAGGAAAATAATATTGTGTGGGCTCGGCGCTTGGAGGAAGCAGGCTGCCATGTAATTTATGGCTTGGTAGGTCTTAAAACTCATTCCAAGATAGTTCTCATTGTGCGTAAGGAGCGAGATGGTATTAAGCGTTATGTGCATTTAGGCACAGGAAATTATAACGATAAAACCGCCAAGCTTTATACGGATATGGGACTGATGACCGCCAATGACGAGTATGGCATGGATGCTTCGGCCTTCTTTAATGTTTTGTCCGGATATTCGGAACCGACCTTGTGGAATAAGTTAGTCATGGCCCCTCTAGGCCTTAGAGCCAGATTTTATGAGTTGATAGATAGGGAGATTAGACATGCCCAGTTGGGTAAAAAAGCCCATATTATAGCGAAAATGAATTCTCTCATTGACCAACCCATGATTGAAAAGCTTTATGAGGCTTCTTCCGCCGGAGTGGAAATTGAATTGATTGTCAGAGGTATTTGTGGCTTGCGGCCTGGACTTAAGGGCATCAGTGACAATATCACGGTGCGCTCTATCATAGGAAGATTTCTAGAGCACAGCAGAGTGTTCTATTTCGCTAATGATGGTGATGAGGAAATTTATCTCTCCAGTGCGGATTGGATGCCACGTAATCTTAATGATAGAGTGGAATTGCTTTTCCCTGTGGAAAGCTCTAGGCATATTGAGAAAATTAAGCATGTTCTAAATTTATGCTTAACAGATACCGTTGGTGCTCATATGATGCAAAGTAACGGTGTCTATCGTCGGGTGGTGGCGCGAGGTAAAAAACCTGTCAGTGTTCAGGGAGTGCTTATTGCAGAGGCTAAAAAGGCTGCTAAGGATGAGGAGGCTACCTTGGAGGAAAGATTACAGCCTATCTATCGCAAAGATTCTTAGTTTATGTTATAATAAGAGCCATGATATTTCAGATGGAGGGTTTTTATGGCAAAGGAAATAGTAACCTTAAACTATGAAGGTCATTATGGTTATGTAGAATTTGATGGAGACAGTAAGAATTTAACTGTCCATATCCCCGAGCACAGTGAAATGGAAACAAAGGTTAGGGAATTTTTAACAACTCCGCAAACGATGGATATTCCCAAGGTGGATAATATTAGGGAGTTTCAAACAGTTACCTTAACTGCGACAGACAGTATCGATGTTTTTAAAATAGTGCTGACTCGTCTTTGGGTAAATACACAAGTCCTCGTGGAATGGAGTATGCCTCCACGTGCTACGGAGAAGTTATAAACAGGCTTATCAACAGGAACGTCTGTTTTGTGGATAAAAATAGAAAAAAAGCCTATTTAAGAGCTTTTGTAGGTCTTGGGCTGTGGATAAGTTGAAGGAGTGATACCTTCGTTTGTCCACAGCTCTTTATTTTCAGAATATATGTTTTTTTATGGTAAATAAGCTAGGCGTGGGGCGGATGAGGACCAAAGAGGTAGGAAACCAGTAAACACTCCAAATGTAACAAAGATGCTTTTTTAGCCCTTAAAAATGTAATAAAAAAGAGAGATATCCACAGGCAACTATGGTTCCTGTGGATATCTCTGACTAACGAGAGAATCCCCTGCTCAATAAAATTAAGCAGGGGATTCCAGTCAGGTCAAAACTTTACTTTAGCGTTGGCAAGTAGATCGTGTAAGCCATCAATGCTTTTGGTTAATATTTGCAATTTTTTCTCTATCCGCAGTAATAAATACCAGGATAGGACCATGGGGAAACCATAGTTTGCAAGCTGGGAAATAATGAAGGAAGGGCTCATAAATAGTACCTCACTATTCCTGTTCGGAAGTCAAGCTATGCTCTTCACAAACATGGATTCCTTTTAAGGGATAAGCAGATAAACCGGCTAACTCAGTGCCACCGGCGTACTGCAGTTCAGGGGCAATAGCGGGGTTCAGCCCTTTAAAACGTGCCTTACTGATAAGGGGACGACCTTGTGCATCCTTGCCAGTTTCTAAACGAAGCTGCAAAATAGATTGGACAAGGGCCTTTTTGATTGCCATAATTAAATCCTCCTTTCGTTGATTTGCAGGTACCTTCTTTTCGCAAATGTAGCTACCCTAGGTTTAGGCCTCGAGGCTAAGTCGTAAATATGAGGTTAGCTATACCTGCTACTTAATAAGTGTTTGCTCAAAGCATTTGTTGTAAGAATAACTGGAAAAATTTAGTGGTAAGCGTAGGCAAAAGAGAAAAAATAGTATATAATAGTTTTGCGTTTCCGTAGCTCAGCTGGATAGAGCGACCGCCTCCTAAGCGGTAGGTCAGCAGTTCGAATCTGCTCGGGAACACCAAGGAAATTAAGGCCTCTGGGAATTGTCTTAGAGGCAGAGACATATAAAGGTATTATTGAAAATACTCCCCGGGTTAAGACACCGGGGAGTATTTCTATTACTAAATATTTTTAAGGAGAAACGTTGGATCCTACTTAGGCTGATTAGGCATTATAACAGGTTGTTTTTGGAAAACTTCTTGCATGGTGGTGATAAATGCAGCGGATAATTTGTTGAGATAACTATTTTTCCGCTGTACTACAGCTACAGACCAGATAAGGGCAGGCTCATCAATTTCAACGTAGGTTACTAGGCCGGGATGAG
>CAZTGQ010000060.1:0-734 GCA_964613345.1 uncultured Acidaminococcales bacterium
ATCCGAAGCTTCCTCCATCACCTTCTTTGTGGACTACGGACGTCCGTTTAGTTCTTCCATCCATTTACTGAAATATTGCATGAAATAAAACATGTTATCTGAGAAGAGAAAGCTCTTTGCTGCCTTAGCCTTCTTCTTAATCAGGCTGGTGTACAATTCGTTGTGTTCTCTGGCAAGAACGGTCAACGGCTTGTCGGAAAGTCTGGCGATTTCTGCCAGATAATGCTGAAACATTTCTTCGTATTCTTGCATGGCTCCACTTAAGAAGCTGTTCTTTGCTCCTTGAATAATAGCCATATGAAAAGCATAATCCATTTTGCTAAACTTCTTTAAATCTTTATTTTTAGCAGCTAGCTTAATCCCATCTAAAGCCTGCTTCAAGTCTCTTTCATTGCTACTGTCAGCCCTTTTAACAAAAAAATCAATGGCTTTAAATTCTATAGCCTGACGAAATTCGAAGAATTCCTGAAATTTTTCACTGGTAATATCTGAACTCTTAAAGGGTTTCTTCCTACGATGAGCCAAAATTTCTTCTTTTTGATAAACAAAGGAGCCTAAGCCCTTCACTGTAACCACAAGGCCTCTAGCCTGCAGTGTTTGCAGCGCTGCACGAACACTAGTCATCCATCCCTCTTCCTTTTCGGTGTATCGGTTAAAGAGCTCCTCAGTGATAACGAGCTCTAGTACGGCATCACCCAAAAACTCGAGTCGCTCATTGTGCGGCAACTTCCAAT
>CAZTGQ010000060.1:744-1810 GCA_964613345.1 uncultured Acidaminococcales bacterium
GTGCAACACAATTCATTTTCCGAGGGTAATTTTTCGCCGACGACTATTTCTTCCTTGTTAATTTTCTCCAAAAGAGTACGACAAATCTCATCACTAACTGAGCCTCTGCCTCTACGCATGGTCATTGCATTCATTTCCTTACCTCATCATCGTCGTAAAAGCCCCCCTTTAGCTTTCACGATTTGCTTTCTCGAACTTGTATTACATCTTGACCTAATTATCATACAAGTTCTTTAATTCTTCAAGTATTATTTAGAATAATCTAAATTTTGCATACAATTCTTCTCATCACCTTTTCTTTTTTCTTAACCGCTCCCACTCTAGTTGTATAAGCTTTTGCAATTGAAAACTGAGAAAAACATAAGCTATTTTAAATTAATTTTCTTGTGCTATAATAAAAAACAAAAGACCTATGTAGTCATACAGGCCTAACTTTTATCATGAGGTGATATTATTATGCAAAGTACAATGAAGTGCGTTATTAAAGAAGCTCCCGGAGAGGGAAATTTACTTCTTACGGAGCGTCCCCTACCTGAAATGGGACCCAATGATATTTTAGTGAAAATTCACGCCTTAGCCGTCTGTGGTACAGATGTGCATATTAAGAATTGGACTGAATTTGCCAGCACCAGAATGGTTCCTCCTATGATTATCGGCCACGAATTTTCCGGTGAGGTGGTAGCCAAGGGTGATTTAGTCACCCAAATTAATATCGGAGATGCTGTTTCCGCAGAAACCCACATTGTTTGTAACACCTGTGACGTCTGCCACAATGGCAATCAGCACGTTTGCCCCAACACCAAGGTAATTGGCCTAAGCAGAGATGGCGCTTTGGCAGAATATATCGCTATTCCGGCTGTTAACGCTGTAGTCTTCACCAAATTTGCTAATTGGGAGGAGCTAAGTCTTATGGAGCCCTTTGTTGCTGCAGTACACGCTGCCACAGAATTTAACGTAGCTGGTAAAACAGTAGCTGTCATTGGCTGTGGTCCCATAGGTGCTATGGGCGTAGCTGTGGCAAAGCATTGCGGTGCGTCCAGAGTAATTGCCTTAGAGCCTGTTGCTG
>CAZTGQ010000060.1:1820-8425 GCA_964613345.1 uncultured Acidaminococcales bacterium
CGGCAAAACAGCTCTGGAAATGGGCGCTGATGCACTTATCGACCCCATCAAAGAGGATGTGTCCGTAGCCGTTCCTGCTGCCAATGATGGACAGGCTGTCGACATTGTGCTAGACTTTTCCGGTAATGTAGGTGCTATCGCCTCCTGCCTTTCTTATCTAAAGCCTGAAGGAAAAATCGCCGCTCTCGGTCTTTCCTCTAAGAAGCTTTCCTTCCAGCTAGATGAATTTGTTTATAGAGGTATTACCCTCAAGGGCATTGCCGGCAGACGCATGTATCAGGATTGGGAAACCGCCAAGGGGCTACTTGCCAGAGGCTTAGATTTATCCCCCATTATTACTCATAAATTGCCCATGGCAGAATTTGAAGAGGGTCTGCGCTTAATGGCTGCAGGAGAGTGCTGCAAATGCATTCTTCTTCCTGAAAAATAAAAGAACAAAAAGTAAAAACCAGTTAGCCGTTTCCCACGGTTAACTGGTTTTTTATTGGTTAAACTAATGCTCTTGCAAAATATGCTTATAGGTCAGAAGAAACAGTCCGCCACAGGTTAAACCGGCCAAAACATCGGAAATAGGCTCTGCCCAATAAATTCCCGCCACCCCAAAATACCTAGGTAAAATAAAGGCTAAGGGTATTAAGAGGATAACCTTTCTGAACACTGCCAGAAACATGGACTTTCCTGCCTGTCCTAAAGCCACAAAGTAAGCCTGTCCTCCCATTTGAATACCGAAGATAAGCATACCGGAAATAAAGATAGGCAAATAAGCCTCAACCAAATCCAGCAAGGGTCCACTGGCTAATTTATCCGCAAAAATTTCGCCAAAGCTTCTGGGAAATAAAATGCAGACCAGAGAAAAAACAAAACCATAGAGGAAACAAATACCAATGGTATAAAAAGCAGTAGTCTTAACTCTGGCAAAATTTTTAGCTCCATAGTTATAGCTCAATAGGCTGCACGCCTGTTCTGAAACCATTAATGGGAATAAAAATCATCTGGGTAACGCTTTGCAAAATCGTCATAGCCCCTAAATGTAAATAGCCACCATACTGCTTTAGATTGATATTAAAGACAATAATAATAGCGCTTTCCGTTAATTGCATAATAAAGGGTGAACTACCCAAAGCTAAAATGCGCTTAACAATAGCGCCCTGAAAAATAAATTTCCGCCAATTTAAGGTAACATAGCCCTTTTTCCCTGTGAGAAATTTCAGCACCCACACTGCACTAAACAGCTGAGAAATAATGGTAGCATAGGCTGCACCCTGCACGCCTAAATGAAAATAAAAAATGAAAAGTGGATCTAAAACAATATTAATAACCGCGCCAATAGTAATAGAAAGCATAGCTATCTTAGCAAAGCCTTGAGCACTAATAAATTGATTTAGGCCCAAGCTAAGCTGGACAAATAAGGCACCAAAGGCACAAATAGTAATATAAGAAAGAGCATAGGGCATAATATTATCCGTAGCCCCAAAAGCATAAAGCAATGGCACCTTAAAGAGGGAAATGAAAATTAAAAGACCTAGGCCAAAGCTCACTAAAAGTGTATAGCTGTTTTGCAAAATACTGCTGGCCTTTTTATCATCCCTAGCTCCCAGCGCCATGGACATAAGCGGCGCTCCCCCAGCGCCAACAAAAACGGCAAAGGCATTCATAACAATAACCAAGGGAAAGGTTACCCCCACACCGGTTAAAGCATCGCTGCCTATCTCAGGAATATGCCCTATGTAAATTCTATCAACGATATTATAAAGTAGGGCAATAAGCTGTGCCACTACAGTGGGCATACCCATGGTAAGCAATAATCGAGGTATGGATTTTGTTCCTAAAACATTTTCTTCTTTGTTCATTACTCATCCTTTGCCTATGCTTTGCTATTTTCTTGCTGCTCACTTTAACTAAAGCTAATCTATGCCAGCCAAGGAGCGATGAGCAAGTCCAATACAAATTTCATTAAGATTCAAAACTCCTACTCCCATAAGTACAGCTACGCATAAATGCTCGCCTCTACGGGCAATGCCGATTTTACCGCCTACATTAAAGCCCATAGCCTTGACCTTGACCTGCTCTAAGGCTTCATGAGCAGCTCCTGCCACAGCTCCTGCTCCCACGTGAGTATCAGTAACCAGTTTTTGCCGTTCTGCCGCTACCACTGCTCTTTCCACAATTTTAACAATGGAGGACATAAATTCTCCGCCAAAGTCTACTGCTGTAACGCAGTAGCCTAGGCTTTGCAATTGCACCTTCATGCGTTGCTCTTCTTCTCTATTTTCAGAAATAGCCATTTTTAAAGCAGCTCTGCCCACATCTAGACTGGTTATTTTTGCTTCCATTTTACTCTCCTTCGTATACAGGCTCCTTAATCGGTGTAGGATCAACTACATACACAATTAAAAAGGTCAACACACAAACCACCCATTCAAAATAAATAACATCCTGAAAAATGTGTAACGCCGGAATAAAATTCCAAGCTAAAATAGCTAGCAGTCCCACTAAGGTAGTGTAAAAGGCTGCGCTTCTTTTACAAAGACTGGGTGCAAACATGGTAAAGAGAAAGACCACCGTAAGTGGTGTAGTCAGACTTAGTCCTGCCAGCATGGTTTTCACAATGCCCACTGCATTAAAAGCAAACCAGAGGGTAACTAGACCACACACCAAAATAGATAAACGATTAACAGTGACAAATTTAACATCGGAAACCTTAGGATTAATAAATCTCTTATAAATATCCTGAGAAAATAAGGTGCCAGCCGCCAACAAAATAGTGCAGGCTGTGGAAACATCTGCCGCCCACATAGCAGCTAAGGTAGCTCCTGCCGCCCATGGATTTAAGCCCATAACCACCTTAGGCAGAGCCATGGTGGCAGAAATATTAGGATAAGTGACCATACCTATTAAGCCTAAAAGAGCACATAAAAAGCCTACCGGAAAAATCAGGATGGCTCCATAAATAAAGCCTTTCTTCGCTGTAATAGCATCCTTAGCACCACAAGCAATTTGCACCGGTCCCTGAGCAGTCAGAGCCTGCGTTGCCATAACCACAAACTGACCGATAATCAAGGCTAAAGGAAGTCCAGCTAAAGGATTGAGCATTTGACTATTCACAGGCAATTTGCTCACTAGGGCTCCCAAGCCTCCTAAATTACCTAAGGCTGTAGTCGTAGAATAAATTATACCTAAGTAAATCAAAATAACGCTAAGCACATTGGCAAGACCTGAGGACCACAATCCACCAATTAAGGTTATACCAATGAAAACCACGGCGCTGGTTAACATACCGCCCTTGAAGGAAAAAATATCAGGTAAGAGAGCAGATAAAATTGCTCCTCCTGCTAAATACTGCAGAGAGGTAATAACCAACATGATAATCACAAGCCCTATCGCACTAATTAATCTGCCTTTCGTATCATAATATCTCTCAAAGAGCTCCGGAATCGTAGTAGCCTTTAAAGAGCGATATCTTCCTGCAGCAATAAAAGCCATAGCTAAGGCTCCTACTGCCCAAGCTGCATTGTACCACCCTGCGGAAAGGCCAACCTTTACCGCACGCTCAGCAACCCCTACAGTAGAAGCTGCTCCCACAGCAAGGCCTGTAATATTAACAGCAATAAGACCTGTAGTCAATTTTCTGCCAGCAAATAAATATTCCGTAGAACCCTTATCCGCACGTCTTTTAACATAAAAACTAATACCAAACAATAAAACAATGTACCCACAAACAATAAACAACTGAATAGACAATCTCCCCACTACCCTTCTACGTTTTGTTTTTACTACTAACGGCCATTTCTACTGATGTGTTGCCACATCGCTACACTTACTGGCCCATTATAACA
Organism: uncultured Acidaminococcales bacterium; assembly: GCA_964613345.1. Taxonomy (GTDB): domain Bacteria; phylum Bacillota; class Negativicutes; order Acidaminococcales; family Acidaminococcaceae; genus CAZTGQ01. The sequence goes on from CAZTGQ010000060.1 coordinate 5,657, forward strand.
AATTTTCTTTAATTATAGAAGAGCTGCCTAGAAGAACTTGCTATTTCCACCCTTAATCTGTAAAATTAAAGAAAAAGATAGAAAGGCAAGGTAAAAGCAATGTCTGTTATTGTAGCGGAACAATTAAAAGCCGGAATTATCCTAGGCGATACTGATAACGAGGAATTCATCTATATGCCGGGAAGTGAAATTGGCAGTGAAAACCCCATGTGTATCTTTGAAAGCAAAGGCTCTAGAGATGATCTTCATCTAGCCCAAGCTGTGGTCCTAGCCGTAAAGCTCTCTTTAAAGCCCTGCCGCCATCCCCTCCTAGGCAAAAAAGCCTATTAAGGTACAAGAAGTAGCCAAGCAAAGCTGTAATAGGTAATCACAGCCACCAAATCATTAATAGTCGTAATCAAAGGCCCGGAAGCAACTGCCGGGTCTATATTAATTTTGTGAAAGAAAATAGGAGTTAATACGCCTACTAAACTGGAAATAATCATGGCCACCAAAAGAGATAAGCTGACACAACCAGAAACAGTGAAGGCGTAGTCCACAGGCTTTTCTTTTACCAAGGTCACATACATGCCTACAAAAAGAAATGCTAAAGCCCCTAGCAATAAGCCATTATAGGTACCCAGCTTCAGTTCCTTTAGTGTAAAAAGTAGTTTTTCCTTACGAGAAACCTCCTCGTCCATAAGTATTCTAATAGTCACAGCCAAGGACTGAGTGCCTACATTCCCCGCCATATCTAAAATCAAGGACTGAAAGCTAACTAAAATAGCTACCTGAGCTACAATGGTTTCGTACAAGCCAACCACGGAAGAAACTACCATGCCTAAAAAAAGCAGTAAAATAAGCCAAGGCATTCTTTTTTTCATACCCTCCAAGGAGGATTCATGGAGATCTCCAGCGGCGGTCATACCGGCTAATCTGGCATAATCCTCTCCCAGCTCTTCGCCGACCATCTCTAAAATATCCGTTGCGGTAATAATACCCACTAGGGTTTTATCCAAATCCACTACCGGAAGTGATTCCTCTCCATAGCCCTGTATAGCACTAACGCATTCCTGAATTTCTTCTGTGGCATAGACAAAGGGGTACCGTCTATCAATAAGACTGTCTAAATCGTCATACTCTCTAGCTACAATTAAATCCTTTAAATCAATAGCACCCACCAAGCGCTCAGAAGTATCCACTACATAAAGAGTATTCAAGTTATCCTTTTTCGGAGCCTGAGCAATGAGACTTTTGGTGGCCTCCTTAATACTCATGCCTTCCCTCAGACAGATAAAATTTTTCGTCATATGACTACCAATAAAATCTTCTCCGTAAAAAGGAAAATTTCTAGACTCCTTTTCCTGCATGAGCTGATAATTTTTCTTGTTTTCCTTCTTCCCTTCTTTTTTCATGTCCATCTCCTCCTTTTCCTGGGGGATTTTTTCATAAAAAAATCGCCCCCGCAAAGGAGCGATGAAGGTATTACTATTAAGGCAACAGAAAGAAACCAGCTCTCCCATACCTACTCAGAGAACACTGGTTAGCCTTATAGACAAAAACACCTACATAGCTCCTACTTCGATACGTATCACTGGGTCCTTCCACGTTGCTCACCTCTTTTATAAATAAAATTAAAACTGCACCCTCACTATAACCCATTGCCCCCTTTTTGTCAAAGCTAATTAACTGCAAAAAGATATACTGGCGATAGCAATAAAACAGGTATTGTGTTAAAATTTTTTCAAGGGAACTTTACCCCCTACCTCTTTACTAAGAAAGGACGGATGAGACCTTGACTATTCTTTTAATTTTAATCTCTTTTATTATCATTTCCTGCGTACTCAGCAGTAAGCTTTCTGGTAAGCTAGGTATGCCCATGCTCCTTCTCTTCATCCTTTTAGGTATGCTGATGGGTTCCGACGGTATTTTGCAAATACCCTTTGATGACTATGAGCTGGCAGAAAGTGTCTGCTCCGTAGCTCTTATCTTTATAATATTTTATGGTGGCTTTGGCACAAAATGGAGCGCAGCTAAGCCCATTATCAACAAGGCTATTCTTCTTTCCTCCTTAGGTACAATTCTTACCGCAGGTCTAGTAGGACTCTTTTGCTATAAAATACTATCCTTTGACCTTTTAGAGAGCTTTCTCATCGGTGGTGTGGTAAGTTCAACCGATGCCGCCTCCGTCTTTTCCATCCTACGTTTTAAAAAGCTCAATTTAAAGGATAACACCGCTTCCCTTCTGGAAATAGAAAGCGGCAGTAATGATCCCTTTGCCTATATGCTCATGGTAATTATTCTTTCTCTCATGAATAATCCTACTGCCGATGCCGGTTTTGCTCTGCTCATTGTAAAGCAAGTATTTTTCGGCGTCTTTTTTGGGGCAGCAATTCCTCTACTGACTATTAAATTCCTGAAAAAGGTCTCCCTAGATCTTTCAGGCTTTAACGCTATATTCATGGTAGCTGTGGCCATGCTGGCCTATGCTCTGCCTGCCTCTTTAGATGGCAATGGCTATCTCAGTGCCTATCTTGCAGGCATCATTCTTGGTAACAATGAGCTGCGCAACAAGCAAGAACTGGTAGGCTTTTTTGACGGCACCACAGGCTTATGGCAAATGATTCTCTTCTTTTCTTTGGGCCTACTATCCTTCCCCTCCCGCCTACCACAAATTGCTTTACCTGCCATGGGCATCACCCTTTTTCTCACCTTTATAGCTCGTCCGCTAGCTGTCTTTGCTATTTTACTCCCCTTTAAGAGCAGCTGGCAGCAGGCTCTCTTAGTTTC
>CAZTGQ010000061.1:0-2675 GCA_964613345.1 uncultured Acidaminococcales bacterium
GTTGGTTGTAATTTCCCTTAGCCACCTCTTGGGTCTGCCAAGTAAGATGGAGCAAATTAGACTGAAGAGATTTCATAGAAGCAGTGAGTATATTATCTCTACTGGGAGGCTCCTGTTGTAAATCGCCATTACTGATACCTAAAGTAAATGCATTAGCTTCTCGTTGCCATTTAGCAAAAAGGTTAAAGCCTTGAACCAGCTTATCATATTCCTCAGGTAAATCACTGGCTTCTAGTCTGGCCTTTTCTGGTGCATAAATAATATCACGAAGGAAACTAAAAAGTATGTTCGCTACCTCATCATGAGTCATCAATGTTTCAAACCCCTTGTAGTTATTTTACTTCTCTCCCCTTAAAACGACAAACCCTGGCTCCATTCGCCCAACAATCTACCTCACGGACATGGAATTTTTTGCCCTGCATATAAGTCTCCATAATTCCCTGTATGAAGCCTTCATCATAACGACACACTGTCTCATCTGTGGAAGGCAAACCACTACAATCTAAATCCTCGCCTACCGTGAGATAAAAGTCATTGGTTTTTTCATCGAAACTTTCTATCTTCAGAATACCTATTTTAGTATCCTTCATAAATTTTTGCAAATCAGCAACAAAATCCGGCAAGTTCTTGGTTACATCCAAAAGATTTTCCACTACAGCTTTACCAGCCTTATAGCCACACTTAACAAATAAATCATCAGCTTTTTCCGGGCCAAACTCCTGTGTCAAAACATCAAGCATGGTATATTCTAACAGACGATACACCAAAACATGCATTTCCTCACCTAAATTTTCTCTTCCTTCTTTGATGTTACCTAACCCTGCCCAAGTAAATTTATAATGGGTGGGCTTTTCCATAAAAATATTGGCCATAATTAGTCCCTCCGTGGGATATTTTGTGTCTATATTATAACACGTTTTACCTAAAAGCATATAGTTTTTCTATGAAACCATAGCGGTAATATTTTGCTTTAGCCTCATATGCGAGAACTAATTTTAAAGGAAAATAACACCCTAAATGTTATTTTATCTAACATTTAGGGTGTTATCAACAAGAAATAATTTCAAGCTTAGTTTTCTTTTTTTACACCAAGGGCGTATCCTGGAGAGCATCATAACCTGTCTCTCCTGTTCTAATTTTAACCACATCCTCCACGTTATAAAGGAAGATTTTCCCATCACCATACTTGCCTGTGTAAAGTACCTTTTTAGCTACGGCAATAACCGCTGCTGGAGCAATTTTAGAAACAATGAGTTCAACCTTCACCTTGGGATTTAAATGACTGACGACTTCTGCGCCACGATACATTTCTGTGCTGCCCTTTTGCAGACCGTAACCCAAAACCTTGGTAACCGTCATGCCTGTAATACCTAGCTTATCCAAAGCAATTTTTAAGGTTTCAAAACGATCCTGAGAGGTAATGATAACAATCTTGGTCATCTTGGCATTCTTAGAGCCCTCCTCTACAGGCATAGTGTAATCCACTACCGGAACGGTTCTTTCCTTTTCTACAAAAGCAGGCTGACCATGACTGCCATCATGCTTAGTAGTAAGGTTATCACTTTCTATAACAGGCATGAAATCAGCATAAGAGCTTAAGAGACCATGCTCCTCCATATCCAAGCCCTTAATTTCTTCATCCTCACTTACTCTTAGGCCAATAGTTTTATTTAAAATTGTGAAGGTCACATACATGGTCACTGCCACCCAAAGAATAACTGCTACCACGCCCATAATTTGTACTAACAGCATATGAGTTCCACCGCCATAAAGCAGTCCATCTTTTTCGGCAAACAGACCCGTTAAAATAGTTCCCAGTGCGCCACAGCAGCCATGCACACTCACTGCACCTACAGGGTCATCTACCTTTACCACCTGATCAAAGAATTCTACAGCATAAACAATTACAATACCAGCAATAATTCCAATGATACAAGCGCCGGTAACGCTTACCAAATCACAGCCTGCAGTAATAGCCACTAGACCAGCTAAAGCACCATTTAAGGTCATGGACACATCAGGCTTACCATAACGCACCCAGGTTAAAATCATGGTAGCCGTAGAGGCAGCAGCTGCTGCCATATTAGTATTAACAAAAATTTTCCCCATGGCAACTAGGCTTTCATCCCCTGTAGCAGAAACAGTGGAGCAACCATTAAAGCCAAACCAAGCAAACCACAGAATAAATACACCTAGTGCACCTAAGGTTAAGCTATGTCCGGGGATAGCATTTACTCTGCCATCTGCTTCGTATTTGCCAATACGCGGTCCTAGAATACTAGCGCCAATAAAGGCTGCCACACCACCTACCATATGTACAGCTGTGGAGCCGGCAAAATCATGAAAGCCCAATTGTGCAAGCCAGCCGCCGCCCCAAATCCAGTGACCGGAGATGGGATAAATAATTAAACTGATAATAACGGAATAAAAGCAGTAAGCAATAAATTTAGTTCTCTCTGCCATAGCACCGGAAACGATGGTAGCTGCAGTAGCACAGAAAACCGTTTGAAAGATAACATAAGAAAAACTAGTATAGCTTCCTTCTACACCATAGTCACCAGTAATAAAGAAATCCGGTGCACCAATAAAACCTGCTACATCCTTGCCAAACATAATGCCAAACCCTATTATCCAAAAGGCAATGGTTCCCAAGGATAAATCCATCATATTTTTCA
>CAZTGQ010000061.1:2685-8294 GCA_964613345.1 uncultured Acidaminococcales bacterium
TGAGCTTGGAGTGAATGCAGGCACTGTGGCACTCATCATATTTTTCATAACGATATTACCGGCATTTTTTGCTCTGGTCATGCCTGTTTCCACCATAGCAAAGCCCGCCTGCATAAAAAATACCAGTACTGCACCTAAAAGCACCCATATAGTATCTACTGATGAATACATGTAAATTCCTCCTCATTTGACCAAAAAAGATAGCGGTGCCTTCCCCCTAAGGGGAAAACACCGCTTCGTGCTACAACGCTTGCTTTTAAGCATTAACGCCAAACAATAATTTACCATAAGTGGGGTATGGTAAGTAATTGTCGTCAATCAAGCTTTCAAGCTCATCAGCAATTACTCTAGCTGCTTCCATATCTGCTAAAACCTTGTCATGGAAAGCCAAGGCTTTCTTCGGCAGGTCAGCAATTTTACTAGTCGTTTCCAAGGTCTTTTTTAAGCCTTCATTCTTTTTGTATAGTGCCGTAGTCAAAGCACTAATTTTCTTTAAGCTTTCTACCTCAAAGGAACCCGCCCCACTTATTCCAGCAGCCTTCTTTTCAGCGACCACCTTAGCTAGATCTCCTGCATAGGCACTGGCTGCAGGAAGAAAATCCTTAGTCAGCATTTCAATCATGGCCTTTGCTTCGATATTAATGGTCTTCACGTATTCCTCAAAGTGAATTTCTACACGAGAACGACTTTCCACCTCAGTGTAAATATTATGCTTACTGAATAGCTCCATATTTTTCTTGGCTAACCAGTAGGGCAGAGCTTCAGGAGTAGATTTTATGTTGAGAAGTCCACGCTTTTTAGCTTCCTTAACCCAAGCATCTGTATAGCCGTCACCATTGAAAATAATTCTCTTATGCGCAACTACAGTATCCTTAATAATCTTTTTAATAGCTTCCTTCTTGTCCTTAGCTTTTTCCACTGCTGCTGTCATCTCATCTAGGATTTCAGCCACAGCAATATTTAAAACAATGTTAGGACCGGCAATGGATTGAGCACTGCCCACGGCTCTAAATTCAAACTTATTACCTGTAAAGGCAAAGGGAGAGGTTCTATTTCTATCTGTGTTATCCTGCATAAAATGAGGAATAATATTGCCACCTAATTCCATCATCTTATTGCTGGCACTAACGTAATCCTTACCCTTTTCCACCGCTGCCAAAACATTGGCTAACTCTGTGCCTAGGAAAATAGAAATTATAGCAGGAGGAGCTTCATTAGCACCTAAGCGGTGATCGTTACCAGCAGAAGCTACTACAATTCTCAATAGATCCTGATATTTATCTACAGCCTTAATAATAGCTGCTAGGAAGAATAAGAAGCAGGTATTTTGATAAGCATCCTTACCCGGCTCTAAAAGATTCTTACCTTCGACTGTCGCCAAGGACCAGTTATTATGCTTGCCACTACCGTTAATACCGTCAAAGGGCTTTTCATGGAGAAGGCAAACCAACCCATGCTTTAAAGCAATGCGCTTCATAAATTCCATGGTCAATTGGTTGTGGTCAGTGGCCACATTGGTAATCGTATAAATAGGAGCTAATTCATGCTGAGCAGGAGCCACCTCATTATGCTCAGTTTTAGCCAACACGCCTAGCTTCCATAATTCTTCATCCAGCTCTTCCATGAAGGCCTTTACTCTGGGTTTAATAATACCAAAATAATGGTCATCCATTTCCTGCCCTTTAGGAGGCATTGCCCCTAAAAGAGTACGACCGGTGAAAAGCAAATCACGACGTTGGTCATACATCTCCTTATCAACCAAGAAATATTCCTGCTCGGGACCTACAGTGCAAACTACTCCGGCCGTCTCAATGCCAAACAGTTTTAATGCCTTGCGACTAGCCACATCGATTTCGTGAATAGAACGCAAAAGAGGAGTTTTCTTATCTAAGATTTCTCCTGTATAGGAGCAGAAAGCTGTGGGTATGCACAAAGTACCATCCTTAATAAAAGCATAGGAGGTAGGATCCCAAGCAGTATAGCCGCGAGCTTCAAAGGTAGCACGCAGTCCGCCGGAAGGGAAGCTAGAAGCATCTGGTTCGCCCTTAATAAGCTCCTTGCCGGAAAAGTCCATGATAATACCACCATCAGTGGTAGGAGTGATAAAGCTTTCATGCTTTTCTGCGGTAATGCCTGTCATAGGCTGGAACCAATGGGTAAAGTGAGTAGCTCCCTTTTCCAAAGCCCAATCCTTCATAGCATTAGCGATAATATTAGCAAAAGGTAAATCTAGGCTAGCTCCTGTCAATACAGCTTTTTTGTACGCCTTATAGGTAGCTGTAGGCAGTTTTTCCTTCATTACTGCTTCATTAAATACCATTGATCCGAATAATTTTGGTACGCTCATTTTTTCGACCTCCTACAAATTTTCCCTCATTTAGCCTTTTCTCTCTACATATAAAAAGAGCAACAATGCGTGCACCGGCCTAAACCGGCAACAACATTGTTGCTCTATGTGAGAAATTATAATACTAAATTTCTAATTTGTAAATAGGGAAATTTAGTATTTTACTATTTTTGTGATTCTAATAAAAATATAAAATACCTTCGTGATGTTTAAATAAAATGGTTTGAAATATACAAGAAGGTGCGATAAAATAGTTTCAAAAATTAATACTAAATATTGAACAATAAATATAACAGCTTTAGAAGCAGTAATATTTCCCGAGGAGTGAATTACGTGACGAACACCTTACAACCATCAAAATCTTTTTCTGCTTTTGAAAAAAATAAAATTGAACACGAAAAAAGGGCTTTACTTTTATCTACTATGCCCGGCGGTTTAATCGGTGGCTATATAGAACCAGATTTTCCCTTTTATTTTGTCAATAGTCGGATGCTGGAATATCTTGGTTACGATAACGAGGAAGAATTTATTGCTGATCTCAACGGCTTGATTGCCAACGGTATTCACCCTGATGACCGCGACACTGTAAATCATACTGTCGAGCAACAACTTTCATTACATGGGCAATATGCAGTGGATTACCGGATGCGCAAAAAAGATGGTCAGTATATCTGGGTTCACGATATCGGTAAACAAACAGTAGCAGAAAACGGTAAGCCGGTTATTATTTCTGTTTGCTATGATATCACAGAGCAAATTCAACAAGCGCAGCAGCTACGTGCCAACGAGCGTGCCTTGGCAGCAAAATATGAACTGGAAAAGAAAAAACCAACCTTGGGCGATAAGGCTCTGCTGTTCCATGCCATCTTTAACCTTAATTCCGGCAAAACCTTGGAATACGAATACAGCGATAGCAAGGAAATATTAACGGGAGACTACAGTACCTTTGCAAGTGCAATTGCCATGGTAGCCCCTGCTATCTTAACTAAGCAGGAAAGAGAAAATTTTTTGCAGCTAAACAAGGTGGAAACTTTACTCAATCAATACCGAAAAGGAAATCAATCCTTCTCCTTAGATTATCGCAGACGATTACCAAATGGCCGTAATCTTTGGGTACGCAATGTTTTGCGTATAGTACCGGAACCCACTACACAAGAACCCATACTTTTTGAATACTGCTATGATATACACGATCAAAAAATGATTGACGAGGTACTGCATACTATCACCAGTTATGATTATGATCGTCTATCTACCATTGATTTTAAAAAGGGAGAAATGCGTATTTACCACACCCTAAGCAATGGCAGTGAAGAAAAGCTTGCATCTTATGACAGCAAACGCCGCCACTACGCTAATACCTTTGTAGTACCTAAGGAGCGAGAAGCTTTTCTACAGGCTACTGACCCCCAAACCGTTATGAAGAGAGTTGCAGAGCAAGGCTCTTTTTCCTTCACAACTACCATCAAGCAAGGCAATAGCGAGGAAAGAATTCTTACAACCCGCTATATCCCCTACAACGAAGTAAACGGCATTTATATTATGACCAGAACTGACGTTACTGAACTACTGCGTGAAAAAGAGAAAAAAAATGCAGTTCTTAATGAAGCCTTGGTTGTAGCTCAACAGGCCAATCAGGCTAAATCCAACTTTCTTGCTGATATGAGTCATGATATCAGAACTCCCATGAATGCTATTGTGGGTATGTGTGAAATCGCTCTCGCTGATGAAACAAATTATGAGCAGGTACACGAATGCCTCCAAACCATACAGTCGTCTTCCTCTTTGCTACAATCATTAATTAATAATGTTCTTGATATGAGCCGTATGGAATGCGGCACCATGGTTTTAGTCAATCAGCCTTTTTCTATTATTCAAGAGGTACAGGATACAGCCGCTACCTGTAAGGTCCTAGCCACACAAAAAGAGCAACATTTTCAGTTGCAGCTTAATGTAAAACATGATAGATGTATCGGAGATGCTTCCTGTTTTCACAGAATAGTTAACAACATTCTGTCCAACGCTGTAAAATATACTCCTATAGGGGGTACCATTATCTATAAGGTAACGGAGCTTCCTTCAGAACGAGCAAACTTAGGACTGTACCGCATTGAAATTTCGGATACAGGAATCGGCATTAGCGCAGAACAGCAAGAGCATCTGTTTGACCCTTTTTACCGAGGTAAACGAAATTTAACATCCTCCTGTGAAGGTGTAGGAATTGGTCTTTCCATCGTCAAGGCTATGGTCGACCTAAAAGGCGGTACCATTTCTATAAAAAGCCGAGAAGGAGAAGGAGCAACCTTTGTGGTTGAAATGCCATTTTCTTTGGCAGATAAAGACGATACCCTTCCAGAACGTCTTGGCTCCTTGAGCAAAGACGATGAGCCGAACTTATCTCATTTACACATTTTGGTATGTGAAGATCACCCTGTTAACCAAAAAGTAGTCGTAAAAATCTTAGAAAAGACAGGCTCTGTAGTTACCATTGCACAAAATGGACGTGAAGGTGTGAATTTGTTCTTAAGCAATCCACCTCAAACCTTTGACCTTATTTTAATGGATATACAAATGCCGGAGATGAATGGTTATCAGGCAGCTCGTGCCATTCGCGAAAGCAAGCATCCACAAGCTCAACAAATTCCCATTATCGCTATGACCGCCAATGCTTTCGCTGAAGATGTACAAAAAACTCTAGATGCAGGGATGAATGCTCATTTGGGTAAGCCCATTCTCTCCTCCCTACTCTACGAAACCATTTTAAAATACGTTTCCCCTCAGACAGAACAAAGCAAGGTCGCCAAAGAAAAAGTTCTTTTTGTGGATGACGTGGAGCTTAATATTGCTGTCTTAACAGCTGCTATTGATGGCGAGTACGAAGTTTTCGTAGCTCGTAATGGAGAAGAAGCCTTGACAACTTTAAAAACAGTGCCGGGAATTGTAGCTGTGATTACAGATATCATCATGCCCGGTATTGATGGCATTACCCTTATTAAAGCCATACGCAGTGATGAGAGATATCACAATGTAGCGGTTTTGGCAAACACTCAGTATGGCGGGATGCAACAAGAAGCTGAATTACGAGCTTTAGGAGCGGATGATTTTCTTTATAAACCCACAACTCCAAAGATTGTCCTGCAACATTTGAAAGCAGCGCTTCATAAATATACGACCGGTAAATCTACAGACTAAGGTTTGCGAAGATAGGTGGGCTAGTTTTAGCCCACCTATCTTTTTTTCAAACCCTCATCCACCGCAAGCG